>JAKBCU010000067.1 GCA_021807565.1 Pseudomonadota bacterium
CATCATTATAGTCTTGACGCAATGCATGATTCACTAACTTGGCGCGCACCATTCTACCATTGACATAGAAGTATTGAAGATCGGCCTGTGCGCGAGAAAAAGTGGGCAGTCCAATCCAACCTGTTAATGTCAAATCCAATGTGGTATCTGTTTCAATTTTTAATGCTTGTTGAACAAATGCATCACCGCATAAGCTACCGATACGTTGTTGATGTTCCAATGGTGAATCTGCCGCACGATATTGTCTCACTAATTTTTGATTGTGTTTTAAAGTAAAACCCACTGAAAAACAACTTAATGCGATTCGCTTTAATAAAGTATCGATCTGTTCAAACTCAGTGCGTTCAGTTCGTAGAAATTTTTTTCGTGCTGGCGTATTAAAAAATAAATCTCTTACTTCAATCGTCGTACCTCTTGGATGTGGGGCAGGACAACATACGGGTTGTTCTTCAATCCCTTCGGTAACAACTTGCCATCCTGTTTGATTAGCGATCGCCGAAGATAAGGTAAGTCGTGCAACAGAACTGATGCTGGCTAGCGCTTCTCCACGAAATCCTAATGTCTTAATTTCGATTAAATCGTCCGCATTGTTAATTTTACTCGTCGCATGCCGACTCAGCGCTAATATCAAATCATCGGCATGAATACCACAACCGTTGTCTCGAATTCGAATCAGTTTGAATCCCCCGTTTTCTATTTCAAGATCGACCTGCGCTGCACCGGCATCTAAACTATTTTCAATTAATTCTTTCACAACAGAAGCAGGTCGTTCAACCACCTCTCCTGCTGCAATTTGGTTTGCTACTAGAGTACTGAGTTTGTATATTCGAGACATTAAACACCAATTGAGGCATATTTTTTAAGATATAAACGGATACCATTAAATAAAGCTTGCGCGATTTTATCTTGATATTGACTGCTGCGCAAACGTTGTTCTTCGGTCGAATTCGAGATAAAACCCGTTTCCACTAACACAGAAGGAATATCCGGTGATTTTAATACCACAAATGGCGCTTGTTCGACGCGGGAATAATGCAGTCGGGTGAGGCGATCAAGTGAATCCAACATAGCGGTGCCTAGACGTAAGCTATCCGTAATGGTGGCTGTTTGTGCAAGATCAATTAATACGGAACGAAGCAGATAGCTTTTATCACCCAACTCACTTAAATCAACCCCCCCTAACTCTGAATAGTTATCACGTTTAGCTAGCCATCTCGCCGCTTCACTGGTTGCACCCCGTTGAGATAAAGCATAGATGGAAGCGCCGCTTGAGTGTTTATTAAAATAAGAATCCGCATGAATGGCAACAAACAAATCCGCTTTACCTTTTCTCGCTAAATTTAAGCGATTACGCAATGGAACGAAATAATCTCCTTTTCGCGTTAATACTGCACGCATATTGGTCTGATGATTAATCAAATCAGCTAAACGCAATGAAATAGCTAGTACAACATCTTTTTCTTTGGTACCCATGCGTCCAATCGCACCCGGGTCTTTTCCACCATGTCCTGCATCAATCACAACGATGATGGGATGCATGTCGGAGACAGCAACAGCCTTGGTTGGAATAGGTGTCGGACGAATCACTTTCCCTGCATTTTTAATTCGTGCAGCAAAAATAAGCATTTCAAATCGGGAATCTCGTGGATTAGACATGACTCGATAGCCAGCTTGTGCATTCAAATCCAACACAATACGCAACACACCTGGTGTAGGCCAACCACTACGCATACCTGTTACAAGACCAATGCCCCAACCCAAATCATGCATCTGCGTCGCTAATTGCGCTTGATCAAAATCAATGGCTAACCGATTGGGGTTGGCCAATTCTAAAATATGATAAACGGTAGGTTGAGTCAGACTAAATGAAACACGTACCCCATTTTCTGTCGGCTCGAAATGAATATGCGTCAACTTGGCACGTTCTGCCATAACCAATGCAGGCATCAGATTGAACATCACTGTCAAGATACATAACCATTTCTTAGCATTAAGAGAAACCGTCATGTGCCAGTCCTTCTAACATAATGGTACCGCGTGAAGAACTTGCTTCAATTTGTATTTGTCGATCTGTTTCCCCTTCATAGGTTAGATACAATGACAAATCAGCAACCGGCAACACTCCTTTCCCATGTTCTGGCCATTCAACCACACAAATCGCTTCCGGTGTAAAATAGTCTTGAATGCCCATATAATCTAATTCTTCCGCTTGTTTAATCCGATATAAATCAAAATGAAAGAGTTGCTTTTGATTTAAGTCATACGCTTCAACTAATGTATACGTTGGACTTTTGACCGAGCCTGTCCACCCTAAGCCGCGCAATAAACCACGGGTTAACGTCGTTTTTCCTGCACCCAGCTCCCCATATAAAAATAGGATTAGCCCATCATTCACATAGCGAGCCATGGTCACACCCCATTGCAACATAGCCTCTTCAGAGGTGGTTTTAAATTTCAACATGATGATTGCTCGTTCACTAATTGTCGCAAATACGGCATTAAATCAGAAGCAATCATACCTCTTTGTCCAGCATTTGCCGCTAAATCCCCAGCCATGGCATGGAGCAGCACGCCTAATTTTGCTGAATCAACGAGTGAATTGCCTTGCGCCACTAAACTACTAATCACACCACTTAATACATCGCCCATACCCGCCGTTGCCATGCCCGGGTTGCCGAAGTGAGAGATAGAGGGTTCATCCTGATCGTCTAACACTAAACTCCCTGCTCCCTTGAGCACCACCACCCCGGCATAGTTTTTCTGTAGTTGCGTTAAAGCCAGTAAGCGATTTTGTTGAACCACTTGAGTAGTTTGGCGCAACAATCTCGCCGCTTCCCCTGGATGAGGTGTTAATATCCAATGAGAATTTTTTTTTGGTTGTTCCGCTAGCAAATTTAAACCATCTGCATCGACTACCAAGGGTTTGCCGCTTGTCATCACCGCAGACCAAAGCGGTCGACTCCATTCGTTACATCCTAAACCAGGGCCCAACACAATCACAGAGGCTTTTGCAATAAGTGACTGCAACTCATCCGCTACGTGGATGGGATGACACATGACCTCAGGTCGAGTTTGATTTAAAAAGGCAGCGTGCGCAGCATGAGTGGCTATACTCACCAAACCTGCACCAGTACGCAGCGCCGCTTCTGCTGCCAATCGTACTGCGCCTGAATAACCAATGTTACCTCCTACAATTAACACATGACCATAATCACCTTTATGTGTATCAATAGGCCTATTTTTTAAAAAAGTAGAAAATTGGGATAGCTCTAACTCGATTGGTTCATTGTTCATTTTTTTAAAAATCCTTCTAGGTATTTCTTTGGTATTAACACACTGAGCATCACCGCCAGTACAAGAATCGTCACAACTACCCCTAACGTCAACTCAATAGATAACGGTGTATAGTATGCAATAAGCAGTTTTGCCCCAACAAACATTAAAATCACTGCAACACCGTATTTCAATAAGTAAAACGAATTGACTGCATGTGCTAGGAGAAAATAAAGCGACCGTAATCCCAAGATGGCAAACACATTGGAAGTAAACACGATAAAGGGATCTGTCGTGATGGCAAAAATAGCAGGGATACTATCCAATGCAAAAATGAGATCATGGAGTTCAACCAACACAACGACTAACAATAATGGGGTGGCATACCATACTGCATTTTGAATGATAAAAAATTTTTCATCATGATATTCGTTAGTCAAACGAATGTGTTTTTGTAACCACTTCACTACAGCGTGCTCTGCCAAATCACTTTCTTTTTCTTTGATCAACAGCATTTTTCCTCCCATCCCAATCAGAAAAATACCGAATAAATAGAGTACCCAATGAAATGCGTCAATTAACCCAATACCCAATAAAATCATTGCTAAACGTAATACCATCGCGCCCAGCACACCATATAATAGGACGCGTCGTTGATAGGGAAAGGGCACCGCAAAAAAATGAAAAATCATTAGGATGACGACCATATTGTCAACAGACAATATCTTTTCAATCAAGTAACCTACTAAAAACGCTAATGCGCTTTGATAGGCTATTTCAGCACCGTGAATGGACAATAAGTACCACCAGAGAAATACGTTAAAAGCTAACGCACAAAAGATCCATACTAATGTCCAACCTAAGGCTTGCCAAGCCGATAGACGCTGACATTCCCCCCCTCTAAGAACCACGATGTCTATTACAAAAACGGTAGCAATGACAATAAAAAAAACGGTCCACAGCCACACTGTTCCGATCGAATGCATTATAATGGCCCTATTGAACTCATATAGACTGACCTAATGTCCTCTTAGACTCATTATGAACAACCCTTTTCTTGATTACAATCAACTCGCTCAGGACATCAAATGCTGGGGTAATGACTTGGGATTTCAACAAGTGGCTATTACTGATACAGATTTGTCAGCGTATGCGCCCCATTTTCTGAATTGGTTAGCCCGTCAGTTTCATGGTGAAATGCACTATATGGAAACACAGGGTAGCAAACGTTATCGCCCAGAAGAATTGATTCCTGGGACCATCCGAGTCATTAGTGTTCGAATGGACTATTTACCGCCAGATACTCAAATCACTCATGTATTGAAGAACCCTTTGTTAGGTTACCTATCTCGTTATGCATTAGGGCGAGATTATCACAAACTGATGCGTAAGCGTTTACAAGATTTGGCCAAAAAAATCACTCATTCCATCGGACCCTTTGGATTTCGCGTATTTTCAGATAGTGCGCCCGTCTTAGAAAAACCGCTTGCAGAAAAAGCTGGATTGGGCTGGATTGGAAAACATACCAATCTGATCAATCGACAAGCAGGTTCATGGTTTTTTTTAGGAGAGATATTCACTGATTTACCTTTACCGATCGATACACCTGTTAAAAATCATTGTGGTACTTGCAGCGCTTGCATCGATATTTGCCCCACCCGGGCAATCGTAGGACCTTATCAATTGGATGCCAGACGGTGCATTTCTTATCTCACGATCGAACTTCGTGGTAGTATTCCTATCGAACTCAGAGCGTTAATGGGTAATCGCATCTATGGCTGCGATGATTGCCAACTCGTATGCCCATGGAATCGTTTTGCTCAGCATACAGGCGAAAAAGACTTTCATCCCCGTCATCAGTTAGCTTCACCGGAATTGCTTCAATTATTTTCTTGGACTGAACAAGCATTTTTGCATTATACAGAAGGCTCGGCTATTCGCCGCATTGGCTACGACTGTTGGCTACGTAATATTGCCATAGCACTCGGTAATGCACCCAAACAAAACGCTATCATTCAAGCGCTACAAGAAAAACTCGACTACCCCTCAGCGTTAGTGAAAGAACATGTTGTTTGGGCTCTTGCACAACAGTTACGATCGACCTGATAAAAAATAAATTCAATACCATTCTTTAATAAGTGAAAAAAATTTTTAGATTCAATGCAGTAGACCTTTGCAGTCGGTTTTGACTGCCGAATTTAGGTTGATGCGAGGGCCTAAGGAAGCTTTAAAAAATGTGTTTTGTAATATTTTAATTCTTCGATAGATTCCCGAATATCTTCCAACGCTAAATGTTTTGATTCTTTCTGTACGCCGCCATAAATACGAGGCGCCCAACGCAACGCCAACTCTTTTAATGTACTCACATCAAGCAAACGATAATGAAAATATTTTTCTAATGCTGGCATGTACTGATAAAGAAAACGTCTATCTTGAAAAACACTATTGCCACACATCGGCGATTTACCTGCGGGGACATAACGCTCAAGAAATTGGATCGTTGCCGCTTCGGCCTCCGTTTCTGTCACGTGACTTTCTTTGACACGCTGCACTAATCCGGATGCATTGTGTTGTTTGGTATTCCAGCTATCCATTGCATCCAACCAACTATCTGCCTGATGAATGGCCATGACGGGCCCTTCTGCGATAACAGTTAAATGTGTATTGGTCACAATGGTGGCGATTTCAATGATGCGCTCTTTAGCTGGATCAAGACCTGTCATTTCCAAATCGATCCAAATTAAATTATCACTACTATATGCTGTCATGATGCTCTCGTGTATATGCCGAAGTTAAGATAATGACTGACAATAAATAAAATTCATTTTAACAGGGACCATCTCATATTAGAATCACTAAAAAATGAGGATATTGTCTTATGGTTACAGTAATTAAGCCCATGATTGCCATTTTGGCCTCCTATTGCTTAGGATCTTTTTCCTCTGCCATTATGGTTTGTCGATTAATGGGGTTACCTGATCCACGTAGCCAAGGTTCAACGAATCCGGGCGCCACCAACGTACTGCGGTATGGGGGGAAAAAAGCCGCTGTCTTAACGTTAGCGGGTGATATGGCCAAAGGCATCATCCCTGTTTTCGTCGCAAAATACGATGGATTCAGCGTCATCACATTAAGTTTAGTCGTATTAGCCGCCTTTTTGGGTCATCTTTATCCTGTCTTTTTTAAATTCCAAGGTGGTAAAGGCGTGGCAACTGCAGCGGGTTGCTTACTTGCACTGTATTGGCCATTGGGGCTTGTCTTGTTACTGACCTGGCTCATCATTGCTATCTTATTTCGCTATTCTTCGCTCGCCGCGTTGGTGACCACTGTATTGGCTCCCGTTTATACTTGGTATTTGACAAACTCTACTTATACAGTCACCGTGTGCATCATGAGTATATTGTTAATTTATCGCCATTGGCATAACATTAAAAATCTCATCTCAGGCCAAGAGAGAAAAATTGGTGCTCATCGTTTATAGATTCGACATAGGCCAGCGTGGATAGACTTCAATACTGAGCCCATTACACTCGCCAGCCATAAGACGCTGACAACCCGCATAAGCAATCATTGCCCCATTGTCAGTGCAGAATTCAGGTCTAGGAAAATAAACACGACCACCCTCCTCCGCTGCCATATGAATCAATCGTTGCCGCAATAAGCGATTCGCACCTACCCCACCTGCTACAACCAATGTGTTCATGTTCGTTTGTCGCAATGCACGTCGGCATTTAATGAATAAAGTATCTACCGCGGCCTCTTGAAATGCATAAGCCACATCCGCTTTAGTTTGTTCATCTAACCCTTGTTGCATAATCGTATTCAATGCAAATGTTTTCAATCCACTAAAACTAAAGTCTAACCCTGGCCTATCTATCATGGGACGTGGAAAATGAAAGCGGGTCGGATTCCCTGCCTCTGCCAATGCGGCTAACGCGCTGCCTCCCGGGTAACCCAAACCCAATAATTTTGCTGTCTTATCGAATGCTTCGCCCACTGCATCATCCACGGATTCACCCAATAGCTCATATTGACCTATACCTTTCACATGAATTAACAAGGTATGTCCCCCTGAAGCCAATAAGGCAACAAAAGGAAATGCAGGCGGGTTGTCTTCTAACATAGGTGCTAACAAGTGCCCTTCCATATGATGCACCGCAATGGCCGGCCTATTCCAAGCATAGGCCATACTGCGCGCAATCGTTGCACCCACTAGTAAAGCGCCCACTAAACCAGGACCCGCCGTATAAGCCACACCGTCAAGATCAAGGGGCGTTGAACCGCTATCCGTCATCACTGTTTCTACTAAATGAATGGTTTTTTGGATATGATCACGCGCAGCAAGCTCAGGCACTACCCCCCCATATTCAGCATGCATCGCTACCTGACTATATAATGTATGTGCCAATAAACCTTGTTGATTATCATAAATAGCGACCCCTGTTTCATCACAAGAAGTCTCGATTGCTAGCACTCGCATCATTTAATCCAATAATTTTTTTGCATTTCTGGTAATTACCTATTAAAATCTGCCATTCTTCACTAATAGTCCAATGGAGTAAAGCCCAAACTATGCCAAGTATACGTGTTAAAGATAATGAAAATTTTGAAGTCAGCTTGCGCCGTTTTAAACGTCTCTGCGAAAAAGCAAGCATTTTAGCAGATTTAAGACGTCATGAATTCTATGAGAAACCGACCTGGAAGCGTAAGCGTAAGAAAGCATCCGCTATCAAACGATTTCAAAAGAAGATGATGCGTGAGCAAGTCACCTCTGAGAAAGACAGGCACCGTTAATTTCACTTTGAATAAGAGTACAATCCAATGACTCATACCACGATCAAAGGAAAGATTCAAGAAGACATGAAGAATGCCATGCGTCAGCAAGAAAAAGAGCGTTTAGCAGCCATTCGCCTCATTCTTGCTGCGATTAAGCAACGTGAAGTGGATGAGCGTATTCTATTAACAGATGAACAGGTGTTAGTCGTTCTTGATAAAATGCTCAAGCAACGACGTGAGTCCATTACACAATACCAAGCCGGTCATCGCCAAGATCTCGCTGATAAAGAAGCCGCGGAAATCCTTATCATCCAAAGCTATTTGCCCGCACCATTGTCAACTGCTGAAATAGAAACATTAATTGACATGGCAATTCAAGAAACAGGGGCGGTTTCTGCTAAAGATATGGGCAAAGTCATGGCCTTGTTGAAGCCCAAAGTGCAAGGTCGTGCAGATGTTGGCGGGATCAGCAACAAGGTAAAGGAGCGACTTTCCTCCTAGCCACCTGTCCGTAGTACTCCAACATAGAGCAATAAAATTTTTGTTTAGAT
>JAKBCU010000068.1 GCA_021807565.1 Pseudomonadota bacterium
GATCTTAGGTTGCTACGTTAATTCTCGAGATACCAACTGCATCATAAATTGGCTTTAATACCACCACTAATGGAATGGTATTGCAATTTGGATTTGCAATAATATTTTTTTTATTGAATGGCTTTAATGCGTCCAGATTCACTTCAGGAACAATTAATGCCACATTTTTTTCATAACGGAAATAAGAACTTTTATCAATGACGATATTACCATGTGCTGCTGCTTTGGGTGCGTAGCTTGCGGAAATATCATTCGTCGTGCAAAAAAAACAAATTTGGGTTTTTTTAAAATCAAAATCAGCCAAATCTTCGACTAAATAGGAGTTACCCTTGAAATCGAGTATCTCTCCGGCAGAGCGCTTACTGGCTAGCAAGTATAACTGTCCTGTAGGAAACTGACGCTCTTCTAAAATCGACAACACCATAGCTCCTACAGCGCCAGTCGCACCCACTACTGCAACATCATAAAAAGCGTTCATTGACATTACCTTTAATCAATTAAGCTGAAGTACCTTGCTCAACCCCTTGCAGCCACACACTAATTGCCTCACCCATCAATCGGGGATTACTTTCTTGTCCAAAATGCAAATCTTCGCCCACGCCCACCACTTCTAAATGAGATAAATGTTCTTTTGCCCACATAATGGCTCCAATGGTGGTAATAAAACCAGGAATAGAATATAACAAAAGTTTCGGCAAATTCGATTTCATCAGTTTCTTCGAATAAACAGCAATTAACTGATCTACTACTGTGATATCGTGACCTCGCGGTAATTCTGCAATCAATTCATGACAAGCCTTCCCCGCATTTTTTTCAAGAAAAGGGGCGCGGTATGCTTGCTTCACTTCTTCACTTAAAGAATGAAGCGTACTTTGCGCTAATATTTTATCTACATAGCGGATTGGATCATTAGCAAAAGCATCATGCTTTGCCTGTAAAGCGACTAATTGCTCTTGATAGGGCAACGATAATCCCTCATTATCTAAAGGCTGAATATAGGATTCATAAAACACTAAGCCTCGACAGTTTTTTTCATGGCGCATCGCATAATCACAACCAATAATCGAACCCCAACCATGCATTACCAAGGTCACCTGTTTCAACTGCATGGTTTCAATAAATTGCTCGATATAGTGAATATGATCAGCAATTGTATAAGGAATATCGGGTTTGTCGGATTTTCCCATCCCAATCAAATCTACAGCAATACACCTCCCTAAGGGTGCTAAATATGGAATAATATTACGCCATGAATATGAAGACGCGGGAAAACCATGTAAAAATAAAATGGGTTTTCCTTGGCCTTTTTCAACGTAATGCATCTTTGAACTAAGTACATCACAATATTTCGATTGATAAGGAAACTCGCTTAACACATTCGGATTGGCCATAGGTTTATTCCTTGATATTATCCATTCGTTATTCCGCATGCCTTGCAAAATCGAATAATTCACGCATGATAACAGAATAACTAACAAAACCAATATTGTGACTAGATTTAATTTCTGCCATAAAATTCTGCCAACGATTCGCTAGTGCCTGATATCGCTCTACCCACACCTCCATTGGACTGTGATGGTTTTTTTTCTTTGCTTTCTTGGGGGATGATAACGTCAGGACATTGATGCTCACAATGCGCTGTACCCTATCTAAATCATCACGAAAACCTGAACGCGCAAGCTCATCCCACTGACTTTCCATCGGATAAGCATTCATTTGTTCTCTTAACCAATTCAAATCTAAATAAGCACCTAACTCATAATAGGTTTTTGCCACTTCTGTAATACTTAACTTTTCAGTATGAGTTGCTTCAACTATATCTAATGAAGTAAATAAAATATTACAACTTGAAATACGTTTTGCTAATTCAATCGGAACACCTTCTGCAACTAAAAACATCATGTCAGCTTCAACAAGTTGTTTATCTGTCTCAGTGAGCAGCTCAGGCAGTGCCTGGATCAGTTCTGTAATAGGTTGAATAAAATCATTAATCGTTGTTTCAATATTCAGTTCAGGTGTACGATTACGTAAAAACCAGCGCGTGGCTCGTCTCACTAAATAGTATATTTGCAACATCATTTTTTGCTGAACCGCTACTGACACTTTATAATCTAATGCCTCAATTTGAGACCATAATTCACCTATATTATAAATACTCTCAGCTATCACAAAAGCACGCATAATAAATGCCACACTACGCCCTGTTTCCCGCTGAAGTCGCTCAACAAAATTAACACCCATCCGATCAGTGATATGTTTCCCCAATTGTGTTGCAATAATTTCACGACGTAAACTATGTTCTTTCATTTGAGGTAAATAGGATTGGCGTAACGATGCAGGAAAAGCGAGTGTTAAATGACGTAGAAAATAGGGGTCTTCTGGAATGTCCGATGCCAATATTTCTTGCTTCAAAAACATTTTACTATATGAAATTAAAATGGCGATTTCAGGCCTCGTCATTCCTTTACCATCCGCTTTACGTTCTAATAATTTCTTTTCATCAGGTAAAAATTCAAGTTTACGACGTAGGCGGCCATTTTTTTCTATTTCATTCATGTAACGTCTAACCAAATCCATCGTCTGAATGGCGACTGACGCCTCCAGACTGATTATTTGAGTTTGTTCATAATTGTCGCGCAACACGAGTTCTGCAACTTCTTCTGTCATACTCCCAAGCAATGTATTGCGATCTTCCAATGACATGTCACCATTCATGACTAACTGGTTTAGCAAAATTTTAATATTAACTTCATGATCGGAGCAATCAACGCCTGCTGAATTATCAACAAAATCAGTATAGATAATGCCGCCATTTAAAGAATATTCTACTCGAGCCAATTGAGTTAATCCAAGATTACCGCCTTCAGCGATAACACGCGCTTTTACTTCATTACCATCAATACGGATGGCATCGTTTGTTCTATCACCCACTTCTGCATGCGTTTCATAACTGGCTTTAACAAATGTGCCGATTCCCCCGTTCCAAATAAGATCAACCGGCGCTTTCAAAATAGCACGGATTAAATCATTTGGTATCAAGTAATCTTGTTCAATGCCAAAAGCGGTTTTCATTTCGGGTGTTATTCTAATTGATTTTGCAGAACGATTAAAAACACCGCCCCCTTTTGAGATGAGTTCAGCATTGTAATCACGCCAACTAGAACGTGGTAAATGGAATAAACGTTTACGTTCTTCATAACTTTCCACTGCAATAGGATTCGGATCAATAAAAATATCTTGATGATTGTAAGCACCCAGCAATCGAATATGTTTAGATAACAGTAACCCATTACCAAACACATCACCACTCATATCCCCAATAGCAACGACAGTAAAATCTGTTTCATTAGGATTAATGTTCAGCTCACGAAAATGCCGTTTGACAGATTCCCATGCGCCTCTTGCGGTAATGCCCATTTTTTTGTGGTCATATCCTGCCGATCCGCCGGATGCAAATGCATCATCTAACCAAAATTGATATTCTTTAGAAATACCATTCGCAATATCTGAGAAGGTTGCAGTACCTTTATCTGCAGCAACCACTAAATAGGGATCGTCTTCATCATAACGAACAACAGATGAAGGAGGAACCACTTTGCCCTCTTTGATATTATCTGTGATATCTAGCAATCCGCGAACAAACATGGAGTAACAAAAAATGGCCTCTTTCATCACCGCATCACGATCACCATCCGTTGGTAATTGTTTAGGGAAAAATCCACCTTTTGCACCAACTGGTACAATTAACGAATTTTTTACTTGCTGTGCTTTCATTAAGCCAAGCACTTCCGTTCTAAAATCTTCTCTACGATCTGACCAACGCAACCCACCACGTGCCACCTTGCCCGCTCGAAGATGGATTCCTTCCACTCGAGGAGAATAAACAAAAATTTCATACATAGGCCTAGGTTCTGCTAACTCTGAAATTTTGGATGGATCAAGCTTAAAAGATAAATAGGATTTATGTGTGCCTTCTTGGCTTTTTTGAAAATAATTCGTTCTAATCGTAGCCAAGATCACTTCGAGAAGTTTTCGAATAATTCTATCTTCATCAAGGCTCACAACGATCTCTAATAATTCTTCAATTTCATTGACCAACTGCATGCCATCAGGTCTATTTTCAGATGAATATTCTGGGGAAAATCGCAAATAAAATAAATTTACGAGTTTTTTTGCAATAGATGAGTTATTTTCTAACGTTTGCTCAATATACGCTTGGCTGAAAGTAAAACCAATTTGTCGGAGATATTTTGTATAGGCTCTTAACACCGCGACTTCATACCAGGTAAGTTGAGCCTCTAATAACAACCGATTAAAGCCATCATCCTCTGCTTGACGAAACCATATGCTTACAAAGGCTTCTTGGAAAATAGTATGAATCGACGCTACATCTATCACCTTATTTTTTGCATGAACCATATCAAAATCAGTGATCCATATCATACTTCCATCTTTGAAAATAATTTGATGCGGTCTTTCGCCAATCACGCGCAGTCCCATGTTTTCAAGTGTTGGCATCACATCAGAAAGCGCCATTTGTTCATTATGAAATAACTTGAGTCGAAATGCAGCGGTACCTGACTGATAAAACAACATACCTAAAGGATGCGTTACGGATAATGCTTCAATTTGCTTAATATCATCAATGGCAGCACTGGGTAAATAGCACTCCGTATAACTCGCGGGAAAAGATTTTCGGTACTTAGTATAAAATTTTAATCCTTTGGCTTCGCCAAATTCTTCAAGTAAGTTGACTTTTAATTCGTCTGCCCAAGAGCGCGCAACATCAATTAAAATAGATTCAATTCTGCTAACATTGTATTCAATAGTCGCTTTGGGATTCACTCGAATTAAAAAGTGAATTCGTGCCAAAACAGAATCTGAAAAGTATGTGGCAAACGAAGATTCTACACCATCCAGAGAATGCATTAATACATCTTGCATTGCTAGACACAATTCAGTATTAAAGATCTCCCTAGGAACATAGACAAAACAAGAAAAATAACGTCCATACGAATCTTTACGAATGAACAAACGAATGCGCTTACGTTCTTGTAAATGCAAAATGCCTTGTGTTAACTGTACCAATTCTTCATGTGTTGCTTGAAACAAATCATCACGCGGTAACGTCTCTAAGATATGAACCACTTCTTTGCCATTATGGCTATCCACAGGATACTTAAAATGTTGAATGACTTTTGCAACTTTATGGCGTACAAAAGGGATAAAGCGAGGGCTTGATTGATATACAGTAGAAGTATAGAGCCCGATAAAACGGCGTTCACCAATCAATTCGCCTTTTTCATTAAAGCGTTTTACTCCAATATAGTCTGTATACGTATCACGATGCACTGTTGATCGAGTGTTGGTTTTTGCAATGATTAAAATGTTTTTTGATAAAGCCAGTTTTCTTGCTTGAGGAGGCAAATTAGCATAACTTTTAGAAACGACTGTGACACCATCATCGCGTAACACGCCCAGGCCGCTGCCTGGTACTGCTTGCAAAGCACGATTGGTTTCATTCCCAATCAGTTTATAATCACGTGATCCCAAAAAAGTAAAATGATTATTCACTAGCCATTTTAAAAAATCTTTCGATTCAGAAATTTCTGCCGGATCAAGAGGTGGTGGCGTTTCTTCTAACTCTCGAGTCACTTCTTCAACTCGTTCTACTATTTTTCGCCAATCCATCACAGAGACTTTCACATCACGCAAAATATGCTCTAGACCGATACGCAAATTTTCCATAACCGTTGGATCTGTCTGTCTATCAATTTCAAAATACATCGGCGCTTCAGATAAGGCACTACCATCCACGTCACCTGATGGAATGATTTCGATAACACGATTTTGTTCATCGCGCTTCAATTTTAATCCACCAAAATGAATACTGTAATGGATTTGTATGCCTGCACGATTGACTTCCATTCTGATTGAATCGACTAAAAAAGGAATATCATCATAAGACACTTCGATAATAGTATGCGTAGACTCCCAACCGTCATGCTCAAGTGTCGGGTTAAAAACCCTGACCTTAATTTCATCCGGTTTGCGTTGATAGACTAAATTCCAATGGGATAATAACGCTCCAAATAAATCATCGCTTGAGCGTTTAGTAAGATCTTCTAAAGAGCAGGAGAAATAATAGCGCTCGGCAAATAGCTCAATAAGCGTTGCTTGTGCTACGGGAAACCGATTTTTTAAATAGCTGCGCAATATTGTTATAAGTTCTTGGCGACCCGAATTTTGTTGACAAGCCATACAGTACCTTTAGCCTCCCGATGTGAATAATGCAACGATTTTAACTCGTATCTTTTTTTACCGCTACCTTATCACGTAAATAAACCGGTAATGCATCTCTAGCGCTGATCCATTCCGAATGCAGCCATTTCACTCTTGCTAAGCTAAGAATGGCAGTGGCCATGGGTAAGCGCGTTGCATCTAATGCGATCATTTCAAAGGGAAGTTTTTCTCTATATTCGCCCCAACCGGTTCCCACCCCATACCACCCTGGATCATTGGGCAACCAAACCGCCTCAGGGCTACTGATTGCTTCACTCCCTAGCAATTCTACCACACCTTGCCCTGCTACCACGTAAGCCGCCCAATACACTTCACCAATCCGAGCATCCATTGCAACCAGTAAACGAGTCCAACCTAAGTCTTGATAAGCACTCTGTGCAACAGCAGCTAGGGACGAAATAGGAATTAATGGGATATGGGTAGCAAACGCTAATCCTTGCGCAACGCTCGTGGCTATTCTAACGCCAGTAAAACTACCAGGTCCGACACCAAATGCAATAGCATCAAGGTCTGTTACCTTAAGATGGGACGCGCTTAGCAATGCGTCTATGTTGGGTAAAATCAGACGAGCTTGCTGCATGGGCACGTTATCGTGTGTGAATGTGATTTTTTCATCCGCAAGCAATGCGATCGAGCAAGCTGTTGACGAGGTATCAAAAGCCAGTATTTTCATAGTCAGTCAGAGACATTCATGCTTCTTCTTTAAGGTATTTTAACTTGCCTTCCACATTGGCCCACTGATCCGCATCGGCTGGTGCATCGATTCGACGATTGATATTAGGCCATTTCTCAGCTAATGTCTGATTGAGTTCTAAAAAGTCATGAAATTTTTCGGGTAGGTCGTCTTCTGAATAAATTGCATTAACGGGACATTCTGGCTCGCAAAGCGCGCAATCAATGCATTCGTCCGGTTTGATGACTAAAAAGTTAGGTCCTTCATAAAAACAATCAACAGGACATACCTCTACGCAGTCAGTGTACTTACATTTAATACATTGCTCTGTTACGACAAATGTCATATTGCTTTCACACTCGAATAGATGGTGCCCGAGGCCGGAATCGAACCGGCACGAGAGTTACCCCTCGAGGGATTTTAAGTCCCTTGCGTCTACCTATTCCGCCACCCGGGCAAACGTATTAGGCTGAGGTCGGAATCGAACCGGCGTCCACGGCTTTGCAGGCCGCTGCATAACCACTCTGCCACTCAGCCAAAAAAATCTCTTTTGAAATAAAAAAACCTCAGGCACGCTGAGGTCAACTCACTAGAGCGGGAAACGAGACTCGAACTCGCGACCCCAACCTTGGCAAGGTTGTGCTCTACCAACTGAGCTATTCCCGCAATTTCAAGCGCACATTCTATCGAACGACCTTTTAGAGTCAAGAAAAAAATGTCACATTTTGTATTAAAATAGGATTTCTATCATTTTTCACGCTGCGCCGACAATAACAACCACTTTTAACTTAATGCTTCTTCATCTCAGGCCAGGTCGCTCTTAAATAAAGCATCATTGACCAAATGGTTAACACGGCAGCGAGGTACAATAAAATGTAACCTATGATAACAATAAAAGCAGGCGTCACCGGATCACAGTACAATAACACAATTAACGCTATCATTTGTATTGTGGTTTTGACTTTACCTAAATAAGAAACACTCACATGCGTTCTTTGGCCTATCTCAGCCATCCACTCCCTCAATGCGGAAACAATAATTTCACGACTGACAATAATCGCTGCAGGAATAGTGATCACAGCAATCGGCATGGCGTACACAGTTGAAGAAAGACTGATAAATTGAAATTGCGGCTCACCCACAATCAAGACCAATACGACGGACACCATGACTTTATCAGCCACAGGATCAAGA
>JAKBCU010000069.1 GCA_021807565.1 Pseudomonadota bacterium
TTGATCAAGAACACCAAGCCAAATTATCGCCCTCTGGTTTGGAAAAAATTCTATTTCACATAAAAACCAATTTAGGTCAACCCATGCAACCTTTAGCTAAAATTGTGTCGGGCGGTGAACTATCACGCATTAGCCTCGCTATTCATATTGCCACCGCAGAACAACATGTCACTCCTACGCTGATTTTTGATGAAGTGGATGTGGGTATCAGCGGGGCTACTGCCGAAAGAGTCGGCAAGCTATTACGTCGTTTAGGTAAAACCCACCAGGTACTTTGTGTCACTCACCTTCCCCAAGTTGCCTCACAAGGTCATCATCATATTCGCGTCGAAAAAATCATCCAACATAATACTACCTATACTCAAATTCAGTCTTTATCATGCGATGAAAAAACCCATGAAATCGCTCGTCTATTGGGTGGCGTCGAGATTACAAAAAACACCTTAGCACATGCACGCGAAATGTTAGAAAAAGTGTTGCTGTAACTTTGCATTACAAGATTGTTTTATGCTGACATGTCTTACAAATACCGTAGATCGTTAAACTGTGATCAGTAATCAAATAACCTGCTTTTCTGGCAACGGACTGCTGACGCTCCTCTATAGTGGAGTCAACAAACTCTTCTACTTCACCGCATTTGACACACACTAAATGATCATGATGTGCGCCATGATCTAACTCAAACACAGAATATCCTTCTTCAAAGTGATGACGCTTAACCAAACCTGCCTCTTCAAATTGAGTTAAGACACGATAAACCGTCGCCAGACCAATATCCTCGCCTGAAGCAACGAGAACACGATAGATGTCCTCTGCACTCAAATGGTGTGATGAGGCATTTTCCAATATTTGTAAAATCTTGATTCGCGGCAAAGTAATTTTAAGACCCGCTTTCTTCAAGTCCAAATTATTCAAAGGCAAACTCCCTGATTCAAAAATTTAAACCATTCTACCAGGTTACAAAGCAGCAACAAATCAGTTATGATCTGCGAAATTGAAAGACCCACTAGGAAAATAAAGATGCAAAAAATAATCAGTCTCTTGATGCTACTCTGCTGGCTATCCGGTTGCGGCTTGATTTCTATTCACAAAATAGACGTAGAACAAGGCAATATTATCGCACCTGAGATAATGAATCGCATTCACCGCGGGATGACCCCTAACGAGGTCAAAGAAATCATGGGCCCACCCATATTAACGAATACCTTTTCAGAAAATCGGTTAGACTATGTCTACACTTTTAAAGCGGGCAACAAACGAGAATCTGAACAAACCTATACGCTTATTTTTAAACAAGATCGTTTGGCGGATATCCAAGCCAATACGTATTCACAATTTGGAAAATAGATCTCTCACCGCGCCAGAAAAGAGGGATGGACAGAGGGTAGCAGGATCACTTCCGCTTAGCAATACTCGCTTTCTGCCTGCGTCTTTCTTTAGGATCGACCTTTAAGGCGCGATAAATTTCTATCCTATCACCCTCTTGAATGATATCAGATAGTTTTTTTATTTTACTAAAAATGCCCACTTTTTCTCGTGATAAATCGATCGCTGGAAACAGGTCAATCATTCCTGAACGATTGATTGCGGTTTCAATCGTACTTCCCTTAGGGACTATAACCGTCAGTATTTGCTGCACATCCGGTGTGGCATAAGCAACTTCCACTGTAATCTGCTCAGTGAGTTGATTTGCCATAGACTTCTACCGCCCTTTTGCTAAAAGCTTCCACTAATGAGTTAGCAATATGATGAAAAACAGGTTGAAACAGTTTATCAAACAAATGCCCTGTTAACTCAAATGTCAAATCCAAGCTGATGCGGCAGCCTTGCTCACCGATGGTGACAAATCGCCAAGTACCCTCTAACTGCTTGAAAGGACCGCTCACTAGCACCATTTTCACACAATCATAGGGATGCAATGTATTGCGTGTCGTAAATGTTTTATGGATACCCGACCACGCTATCTCGAGAGAAGCTTCGACCTCTTGTTCTGAGTGCTGCAAATAATAGGCTGATTTACACCAAGGCAGAAAATGAGGGTATGCTTTAATGTCGTTAACCAATTCAAACAGTTGTTGCGCCGTATACCCAACCAACGCCGTACGATGTATTACTGTCATTATTCCTATTACTCTATTTAATTTTCGGTAATGAGGCATTATACTCGCCCACATGAATCAAAAACATAGCACCGATCAAACTATTGCAGTCAACCGTAAAGCCTATCATGAATACGTGATTGAAGAGCGACTTGAGGCCGGTATTGTCCTACAAGGGTGGGAAGTAAAAAGCCTACGCTTAGGTAAAACCCAGCTTGACCAAGGATACGTCATCTTGAAACATGGCGAAGCTTGGCTATTAGGTGCATTAATTACGCCTTTGGCCACTGTATCAACTCATGTGACGGCGGATCCACAGCGCACCCGTAAGCTTTTGCTCCACTATCGCGAATTGACCAAGCTAATCGGCCATGTAGAGCGTAAAGGCTACACATTAATTCCCTTATCCCTGTACTGGAAAAATAACCGTGTTAAATTACAAGTTGGTTTGGCCAAGGGAAAAAAAGCGCACGATAAAAGAGCCTCTGAAAAAGAACGCGATTGGCAACGCCAAAAACAACGTATTCTAAAGAATCATTTTTAATCAACCTTTACCCTCGGTAGGGGACCCGATCACTGGTGGTTTTGGCTTTTCCAACCTCGGAGCAATCTGTTCCAACTGTGTCAAAATAGCTGTCGCCGAATAATCGGGACGTCTTGCTGGAAACAATAAGCAAGGGGCAGATTGAAATAAAGATGAAGTACGATAGCGAGCGCGAGCACCCGTCAGAAAATGCTGTATGGCTTCAGAGTAAGATTCGTTACTCTCTCGCACATACTCGTTTTGTATGGCTCGTTCTAACTCGGTTTTGGCCGCTTTAATTTTTTGCCTAGCATTTGCTATTCTAGTTTGAACGTTTATATTGGCCTCATTCAACAGTGTTTTCAATGTATTATTCATTGTATTGGCATAGAGATATTTGAGATCAGTAAAATCATCTTTTCCGCTTTCGACATCTTCTCGCTCTCTTGTGTATGTTTCATAAAAGGCCTGTGCTTCCTGTAGGTATTTCAACAAATTTGCTTGATTCGGGATATTTCGCTCTATCAAATACGTCGATAATGCCACTGCCTGGGCTGACTTGTGCTCTTGAGGTATCCCCTCCTGGTGCATTACTGGCTTTGTGAACGCATCGCTCAACTTGCGGAGATGTGAATATGTTTTGTTTTTGTAATTATCTGGGTGTTCTAAATCTAATTGATGAATAATACACTGCGATCGAGACCATCTATCTGGGTGTTTCATACACACAGGAATATTTTCAACATTTGACCAATCCGTCCCTGGTAGTCCGATGATGTGTGGGTGGCTAATCCAAAAATTATCATAACTTAAGGTCAATAATGTTTTCAGCTTGTCCAGCAGAGGAGCCTTTATGCCTGCTTCTTGACAACTCAGATAAAAACTCGAAAAAAAATAGATATCCGACAGCAAGAATTCGTTTTGCAGTTTTTTCTTATTTGCGCGTCGCATTTCTTCTGTCATCTGATCTACATTTTTTAACTCACACTCATCCCATATTTCTGCCTCGTCAATGAGATTCTTGGCTAGCTTTTCCAGCACGTCTATATTATTACTAAATAGATCTGCTGCCTTATTTTTATTTACTGCATAGCTTCTGAGCGCTCTAAGAAAAAAACAAGTCATACTCCACTCCTTAAAAATAAATTCATTACATTCCTGCAATTAACTATAGCAACGGATTTTAAAATATGTTGTTGCCCTCTGAAAAAAGAATAAAGAATATAAGAATATTGCAAAAAATGTTATTTTGTTAAACATATGTTCTTATGATTGGTCATTTTACCCTATTCCGATGCAGATTGATCTCTAATAAACTCCGAACTCGGGTTCTAATAAAGGTGAATCATCGACAAAACAAACCCCATCATCCCCTGCCGCTAGCATCATACCACCACCATCCAAATCAAATCGGCTCACCTGGTCTATTAAAAATTGACAAGCCTGTGAGAAGCAGGCATATTAGCTGACTTAATTTTGATATTGAATTTTTCGGAGGAATATCTTGGCTAATATCAAATCAGCTAAAAAACGGGCTCGTCAGGCGGAAAAACACCGTCAACATAATGCCAGCATGCGTTCTATGGTACGCACGTATATCAAAAAAGTACTTTCTGCCATAGCAATTGGCGATAAAAAGCAGGCTGAAGAGGCATTAAAAGCGGCACAACCTGTCATTGATCGCATGGCGAACAAAGGGTTAATCCATAAGAATAAAGCATCTCGTCATAAAAGCCGTCTAAGCGCTGGTGTCAAAAAAATGACAGAGGGTGCTGTTGTGGCAGCTAAAACAAAAGGCACACGAAGCAAAACCACAAGAACAGCCAAAAGCTAATCGTTTCTATTGAGAAATGAGAGCAACCGTTCTGTTACCCTTGTGTCTTTCAGGATAGGGTGTATCGTGCAGTACGATAGCCCTATCATCTCCGACGACTATAACGTATCGATCAGCAAGGTGATTCACTTCCTCCTTCATCGATTTCATTACCCTGATGATAGAATGATTCTAAGTAATGCATTGCTGCGCTCATAAGCGCTTCCGTACCTTGATGATTTAACCCCGATATTCTAAATACTTTTCCTGTCCATTGCAGTGCATCTACAATGGCTTGGCATGTTTCGTCTACATCGCTGTCAGGTAATAGATCTATTTTGTTTAAAATGAGCCAACGTTCTTTTTCAAGTAATTCTGGACTAAATTTCGCTAGTTCTGCTGTAATGATCTTCACTTGATCGACTGCATTACTACCATCGAGAGGCAATACGTCTACCATATGAAACAATAAGCGAGTGCGCATCACATGCTTCAAAAATCGAATACCTAAGCCCGCACCTTCTGCTGCACCTTCAATTAATCCAGGAATATCCGCAATGACAAAGCTACGGTATTGAGAAACGCGCACCACACCCAAGTTAGGATGTAAGGTGGTGAAGGGATAATCAGCTACTTTCGGACGCGCTGCCGAAACGGCGTGAATTAAGGTTGATTTTCCCGCATTCGGCATGCCAACCAAACCTACATCAGCTAATACCTTCAATTCAAGATGCAACTGTCGCTTGTCACCTGGCGCACCAGGAATCGTGCGACGTGGAGAGCGATTCACGCTACTCTTAAATCGGGCATTTCCCACGCCGCCTTGACCCCCTTTAGCAACGCAAGCTTCCTGACCATGCACTGCCAAATCCGCTATGAGCTCACCCGTATCTTCATCATACACCATCGTACCGACAGGAACCCTTAGGAAGAGATCATTGCCTGCCTTTCCAGAACAATTTCGACCTCGACCTTTCTCACCGTGTTTTGCTTGAAAAATTCGCGCATAACGGTAATCAATGAGGGTATTAACTCCTTCATCAGCCCTAAGATAAATACTGCCTCCATCGCCGCCGTCTCCGCCATCAGGACCACCAGTAGGCATAAATTTAAGACGCAAAAAGCTGCATGAGCCATTACCACCATTGCCAGCGGTTACTTGAATGATTGCTTCGTCGATAAATTTCATAGGAATACATTAATTTTAATTAGGGAAAGTGAGTCACGATAAAGAGTGAACAGATAATATACTAGAAAAAACTCACAAGAGAGAAAGCCTCACCGCCAAAGCAAGGCTTGAAGCCTTAGTTAAAAGATCCGTTAGGCCGCTGTTCCAGCATCCATGAAAGGTTCAATGCTAACAGTACGCTTATTCATTGGGCCTTTAAAACCGAACACAACTTTACCCGATTTTAACGCATATAATGTATGGTCTCTACCAATACCCACGTAACGCCCAGGGTGAAACTGTGTTCCGCGTTGACGAATAATAATGGTGCCAGCATGAATCACCTCACCTCCAAAACGCTTCACGCCTAGATACTTTGGCTTTGAATCGCGTCCGTTACGCGTACTACCACCGGCTTTTTTATGTGCCATCTTTACTACCTCAACTGATTAAATTGCAACCTGGGTGATTTTCACTTCGGTATAATACTGACGGTGCCCCATTTGTTTTTGATGATGCTTGCGGCGTCTGAATTTCATGATATGAACTTTTTTATGCCGCCCATGAGACACAACATCCGCCATGACTTTTGCCTCTTGCAATGATGGCTTGCCTACTTTGATTGTGTCACCACTCACCACCATGAGTACGTTATCAAAGTGAATACTCGAACCGACTTCAGCCGCTATTTTTTCAAGCTTTAGCGTCTGTCCCTCAGCCACACGGTATTGTTTACCGCCGCTGGTAATTACTGCGTACATAGCTACACTCCAAATTTCGGGTATCTTTTATCTTGTCTGAAAAGATTGCGATTATAGGACATACTCTGAATAAAACGCAAGGCAATTTGTTCAGTTTTCATGTATTTATATCGATTGTCATACCGAGATAACTTGACATCATGCCTGCCTCACTACTACGATTCCACGGTTTTAGAGAATATTTACACGTTGAGAGTTTGTCTATTATGCCCTTAGAAACGATAAGAACACTTGTGCAATCCGATCTAGAAGCGACAGATAGGTTCATCTGTTCTGAACTCGCCTCTGATATCCCTCTTATTAATCAGTTAATAGACTATGTTTATCGCTGTGGCGGCAAACGCATTCGGCCATTAGTTGTCTTACTCACGGCCCGTGCCTTTAATCATACTGGCTCGCAGTGCATTGATTTAGCAGCTGCCATCGAACTCATTCACACTGCTACCTTACTCCATGATGATGTCGTCGATAGTTCAACATTACGCCGCGGCAATAAAACGGCTAACCACATCTGGGGCAATGAAATGAGTGTGCTAGTAGGTGATTTTCTCTACTCACGCGCCTTTCAATTGATCGTAAAATTAGCCAATATTGACATTCTCACGATTTTTTCTAATGCAACCAATCTGATTGCAGAAGGAGAGGTTTTACAGTTAATCAATTGCAATGACCCCAATACGACTGAACAATCCTATTATGATGTGATTGAACGAAAAACAGCAAAATTATTTGAAGTGGCAGCACAAATTGGTATCGCGTTAACGCATCATACTCCTGGACAAATGGAAGGGTTGCGGCGTTATGGCATGCACTTAGGCATCGCTTACCAATTAATCGATGATGCGCTTGATTACAACTCATCAGCTGAAGCCATGGGTAAAAATATAGGAAATGATTTAATAGAAGGGAAACCCACTCTCCCTATTATTCATGCATTACGTCATGCTTCAGGAAAAGAAGTGGCTTTGATTCGAAATGCCATTGAGAAAGGTTCTGCAGAAAACTTACAACCCATTCTTTCCATTATTGAATCTACCGATGCCATCCTGTACACTACCAACGCTGCTAAACAGCAAGCATTGCTTGCTATTGACGGTTTGACTCATGTTCCTGACTCGCTTTATAAAAGCGCATTGCATGATCTAGCCGAGTTTGTTGTCACAAGAAAATATTAAGTACGGGGTGTAGCTCAGCCTGGTAGAGCACTGCCTTCGGGAGGCAGGGGCCGCAAGTTCGAATCTTGTCACCCCGATCATGTCTGACGCGGCTTCTAAGGTTTTTATGGATTTAAATCATCTTTCGCAGGGTGCAGAATGAATGCATCTCCATAACCTTCAGTAAACTTTCATAACAACGATTTCAATGACACAGAGAAAAAGTCATGACCGAGAAAACCGTAAACCCTGGCAAATATCGACACTACAAGCGAACAGAAAATATATACCAGGTGATTGATAGTAACCTTTCACAGCTTTTTGAGAAATTTTTCTAAAAAACAGTTGCATTGTTGTTAAAATTCCGGCATCTTGCGATGCCTTATGGACAGGGATTTAAACGGAAAAACGCCAAAGGCGAACTCACTAGAAGAAGCTAATAAAATTATAAGAGCTTTGTGGGATGCTATTCAGAAATTAAATGAAAAACTGAAAACAAATAGCAAAAATTCTTCGCTC
>JAKBCU010000070.1 GCA_021807565.1 Pseudomonadota bacterium
CCTAAATTCAGCAGTTAAAACCGACTGTAAAGGTCTACTGCATTGAATCTAAAAATTTTTTTCACTTATTTTTTTCTCACCGTACAGGTGAGTACTGTCTCGTAAAAAATAAGTGAAAAAAACTTCTATCTTCAACGCATTAGCCCTTTTCGTTACGGTTTTAACTGCTGAATTTAGGATAATGGAAGAAAGGCATTGGTAAATGGATGGAGAAATACATCATGTGGAGATTACTGACGTTGTTGGTGTGTATTGCTTTGACGATAGCACTCGTCAGTGGATATCTATTTCTTACTGAAAAAATTAACTCAGGAAAAGCAGAACTGGCTGCGGGGAAACAACAACTTGCACAAGGTGAGCAACTGCTTGCAAAAGGTAAAATAAGGCTAGCAAATGGCGAGCAAGAATTGTCACATGCTAAAGATACGTATCATGTGATGAAGAATGCATTATTTGCTGCAGCTGTGATGCCAGTCACAGGAAGTATTTTAATGATGACTAGTGATAAGATTGCAAAAAATAAAATTTCCGAAGGGAGTCAGTTGGTTGCTGCGGGTCAAAAAAAAGTGAAATCAGGCGAAAAGCAACTTGAAGAAGGGAAAGTAGCATTAAAACAGGGCGAAGAGAAACTGATTTTGGCTAATAAGATACGAATTGCTTGTGCCACTGCTGCTATTTTTTTTGCTTTTATATCTATTCTCATGGCTATAGGATGGGTAAGAAAGATTCAAAAAAGTAAATCCTAACAACAGGATGGGAAGTGAGTTAATATATCCTATTTCCTTCGTATTGATAAGAAAGCTTGCGTTAACTCAACCAGATAGCTCCAACAGCATGCAGCAACCTCGATGTATTAATCATACATCATTTTTTATTTTTTCAATGGAACTGATGCAAGGATAGTATACAAATAGGGAAAGAATATGGAATCGTTCAATCTAGTGTATAACAGAGTGTCTCATCTGTTTCTATGGGCTGTTTTTTTACTTTTGCTCTATCTGCCCGCCTTTTCTTTCGCAGATAATCCATCGCAACAGAGTTGCCAAAACAATACGGTATTTAACGTGGGTGCAGGCATTTTCGATATCACAGGGCCTGCAGCAGAAGAAGGCATGATGGGTTATGCTATGATAGGACAACAAACGGCGGGAATATTACAACGTTTATGGGCGAGAGCATTTATCATCGAATCACCTTGTAATGGCAAGCGTATCGTTTTTGTTAATGCCGATTTAGGCCAACTATTTCAAGGCATAAAACAACAGGTTGTTAGAAAATTGCAAGCTAAATATGGCGATCGCTATAGTAATGATAATGTGTTATTGACCGCCACACATACGCACAGTGGCCCGGGCGGTTTTTCTACCTATACTCTATATAATTTAACTATATTTGGCTTTAATCGTGAGAATTTTAATACCATTGTGGAGGGTATTGTATCTGCTATAGACAGAGCGAAAGCTAACATGGCGCCAGCCACCATTAAACTCGCATCAGGTCAACTCATTGGCATTTCGTATAACCGCTCACCACAAGCTTATTTACTGAATCCTCAGAATGAACGCGATCAATACCTAAGTGACACCGATACGGAAATGACACTGATCCGATTTGATCGATTGGATGGAAAACCTATAGGGTTACTGAATTGGTTTCCGTTGCATGGTGTTTCAATGAATAATAAAAATCATTTGATTACGGGCGACAACAAAGGTTATGCGGAATATATGTTTGAAAAAGCATTTCTTTCAGATAATGGCCCCACTGCATTTGTTGCAGCATTTGCACAAGCGAATGCCGGTGATGTTTCACCCAATCCATACGGTCATGAGGGTGGTGAAGGTTTGGCGGGTATCAAAGCAATTGAAGCAGCTGGCAAGCCTCAATATGAAAAAGCAAAAGAATTATTTGATCAAGCTGAAGAAGTGATCACTGGGAGTGTTGATTACAAACAGACATTTGTTGCAATGGATAAAGTGACGGTTTTACCTGAAAATGCAGATGGTCAACGTCGCTATACCTGTCCCGCAGCAATTGGTATTTCTATGTTGGCTGGGACACAAGATGGGGAGGGGGTCGGTAAGCAGGGGGTCACTTGTGATACCGTGAATCAAACCTTACCGACTCTAGTGTGCCAACTCATCACGACCTCTTGTCAACGAGAAAAACCGATTGCTGTTGAGACAGGAACGCAAAAACCGCATCCATGGACACCGAATATTTTGCCACTACAGTTAGTGAAAATAGGCAATTTAGTCATTGTGGCAGCACCGGTTGAGTTAACCACGATGTCGGGGCGTCGTATCAAAAAAGCTGTTGCTTCACATTTACCCAATCAAACGCACGTTGTATTATCTGCCTTAGCCAATGCTTATGCAGGATATGTGGCAACCCATCATGAATATCCCCTACAACGTTATGAGGCCGCATCAACTCATTTTGGGCCCTGGGAATTAGCGGCATTGCAACAAGAGTTTGGAAAACTCGCTCAAGCATTGACAGAGGGTAGGACGGTACCTGTAGGACCTATTCCTGAAGATCTAACACCGATTCAGATTAATGCACAGCCGGGCGTTATATTGGATGATAAGCCAGTCGCAAAAAAATTTGGTGATCTCTATCAGGATGTTAAAGCGCAGTATCGACCAGGGGATCGGGTACAAGTGATTTTTTGGGGAGGTCATCCTAAAAACAATTTCCACACGCAACATACTTTTTTATCTGTCCAGCAGCTTGTTAATGGGCAATGGGTTTCCATTCGAAACGATAATGATTGGGATACCGAATTTCATTGGCAGCGTCGAGGCGCTGCTTATTCGTGGATAACTATTATATGGAGAATTCCAAGCAGTATGCCGGCCGGCCTATACCGGGTGGTGCACTATGGTGATTGGAAATCAGGCTGGAGTGGACATATATTCCCCTATACGGGTTTTTCATCAGCCTTTAATGTGTCATGATTGTTTTGACAGAGTTGCTCTTATAATTTATGGTATAAGTTATCTTATGCATTACTTACTTTCATTAATAGGATATTTATGAAAATGGTGCCTGACAAGTTGGTTTTCGCCTTAGTTTTTTTCACGGTGACTGTCTTTACTGCCATTGCTGCTAATCAGTCTCTTACTGCGGCTCCCATTACGATTTTTTTGGCTAAGCAAATTATTACCATGGATCCCGTTCAACCCATGGCAACAGCTGTCGCTGTCAAAGAAGGTAAAATATATTCTGTCGGTTCGCTTAAAGCAATGCAAACCTGGATGCAACCGGGTAGTTATACCATAAACAAACAATTTGCTAATGATGTGATCACACCAGGGCTCATTGAAGCGCATAGCCATCTCACTATGCTGGCTATTTTTATGGCTCATCCTTATGTGGGTTACTGGGATTTTCCTGGTTTTCATGGGACTTTGTTGCCGGCAGTCAAAACTAAAAAAGCAGTCTTAGCACGTCTTAGTGATGCAGACAAAGCGATGAAAGATCCTAATGCAGTATTATTTGCGTGGGGCTATGATCCCATTTATTTTAATAATCAAGCATTGACGGCTAATGATTTAGATGCCATCTCGAAAACGAGACCCATTTTTGTATTAAATGCCAGTGAACATATTGGCTATGTTAATACGGTTCTGTTAAATAGAGCGGGCTATAACTCAGCCACTCAAATACCCGGTGTTGAGAAAGGAAAAAACAATCAACCAAACGGTGTATTAAAAGAAATGGCCGCTGCAGGTCCTGTCATTATGTCATTTTATAAAGAATTATTTTCAGCAAAATCCTTTAAAGAAGCTCTCTATGGTTTAGCAGACACAGCGCATCGCTTAGGGCTGACCACCTTTTCTGATTTGTTATTTGGGGGGCCTGGAGAAGATACGATGGTACCAGTGCTGAAAGAGGCAGCAGGAGATACAACCTTCCCTGAGCGTATGGTCATTGTCTATAATGGTACCTTGCTGCATCTGATGGAAAATAAAGCTCCTGGTGAGGGTGTCGCACATTTACAAAAACTCATCGACCAAAATTCTAATAAATTGCAGTTTGGCCACGTAAAATTTATTTCAGATGGATCGATTCAAGGTTATACCGCTCGTCTGGATTGGCCTGGTTATTTTGATGGTGCACCTAATGGTATTTTTAACACAAACACAGGAACGCTTGAACAACAAGCATTGCCTTTTTGGAAAGCCGGTTTTCCCATTCATCTTCATGTGAATGGAAACCAAGCAACCCAGGCTATGTTGGATGGCATACAATACTTGCAAAATGTGGCACCACGTCAACCAACGCTAGCTGTGTTAGAGCATGATCAGATGTCTAGTCCTGAGCAATTTAAACAAGCACATGATTTAGGTGTCTATGTTAATCTATTTTCGAATCATATTTATTATTGGGGAGATCAACACTATCATATTTTATTAGGGCCTGATCGAGCTGATCGTATGGATGATGCTGCAGAGGCAAAACGACAGGGAGTACTGTTTTCTATTCACACGGATTCACCGGTGACACCTTTAGGTCCTCTGCATTCGATGTGGGCAGCTATGAATCGTGTGACGGCTTCAGGTCGAGTCTTAGGTGCAGGCGAAAAAATTTCTGCTGAAGATGCATTACGAGCCGTTACCATTAACGCAGCCTATCTGCTGAATTTACAAAATCAAATCGGCAGTATTACTATCGGCAAACAAGCTGATTTTACAGTATTAGCGCGCAATCCTTTAACTGAACCGGCCGTGTCAATTAAAGATATTCCTGTTGTTGCCACGATTCAGCAAGGTATTGTGTATTAGACAAGGGAGTAAGAGTTCGGTTTTCAGAAAAACGCATCCTTCTACGCATTATACTAAAACGTCGGTGGTGCATAGGGTATTTAACATGGTATCTCATTCAATCAGCAGAGGGAATTATGCTTAATTCATTTTATAAACAAGGTATTTTCATTTTATTATGTATTTTTTCTTCACTGACAAGCGCGCAAAATATCAGTGTTTCACCTTATGAAAAGTTAGCTTACCTTAATCCAGCAGTAGGGTTTGGAATGATAGGCCCCAAAGATTGGTTTTTAGAAATGAAGAGCAATCCCTTTTCTGATCAAGCCGCCCAACTCTTCAAATCAAATAATTTATACGCAGTTTATAGCATGTACAATGTTAAAGATTCAATGAACCAGCCCGGCCGATTCAATCCTGTCATGCTCGTATTCTTTGAACCACCCAGTACCGAAACTGCCTTAAATCAATTAAATGCTATGTATGCAAAGATGGAAAACACAAGCGAAAGTGTGTTCGAGCCCCCTCATGAAGTAACCTATAATGGCCATACATGGGCAGTCATGGCAACTAATTTTAAAGTTCAATCACTCGACATCAAGCAAGTCACCTATCTTTTGTCTTTACCTAAAGCGACAGTTCATATAGAAGCATTGACTACCAGTGATTTATATAATGAACAAAGAAAATTATTTGATAATGCGATTGCACGCGCAGTATATGGTAATCAACAGGAGTTATTAAATCAAATGCATTAACCTAAATAAGGAACAGTTATCACAATCTTTTGATTAATTTTTTTATGAGAAGAGAAACAAAGTTGAGAGCTATACGTAGACTGAACTTGCTTTCGCCATGTTTTCGTTTTCCAAATGAAAAAGGAATTTCTGCAATACGTAGCGTATCTTTACTGGTTGTAATCACATCCAAAAGAATTTTAAAACCCTGTGTGCTAAGAGATGAAGCCATGTTATCCACAATGTCTCGACGTATCATAAAAAAACCGCTCATGGGATCCGATAATGTGACGCCTAAAAAAAGTTGTGTCATCGCTGTTGAGCAACGACTTATATATGAACGAAAGGGAGAAAAGCTTGTTGCATTGCCACCTAAAGCGTAACGAGTCGCCACTATTAGATCAATTGTGTGGCTTCGTAATTGCTCCAACATAGGCAACAGTTTGGTTTCATCGTGTTGTAAATCAGCATCCATAATTGCTATATAGCGGGCATGACTTGCTAAAATGCCTTCTAAACAAGCGCCAGCGAGTCCTCTACGCCCTATGCGTCGAATACAACGAATACGATTATCTTGTTGGCTTATTTCTCGAATGAATTGAGCTGTGCCATCTGGCGAATTATCGTCTATGAATAATGCTTCCCAATACACGTTTTTTAATGCATTATGCAATCGATTGACAAGAAGGGCTATATTTTCTCGCTCATTAAATGTTGGGATGATGACCGAGAGCTCTAGGCAATGATTTTGGTTTGTTGGGTTATTGTGAAATAAACTGTTTGACTCAAATATCATTTTTAGGGTCCTCGCATCAATAACCCATACATTTTGCATCCCATTACAGAATGCTGAGATATACTATATTACAAGCGCGGGACGTTAAAATATAGACTATTCTCGATTGGAATTTAGAAGCTCATGAATAGAAAAGTACATACTAACGTCATTCCGGTCATCTTAGCAGGTGGCTCGGGCGCTCGTTTATGGCCTTTATCAAGAAGTGCCTATCCCAAACAATTTCTACCTTTACTGAATGAAAAGAGCATGTTACAGGAAACGGTGTTGCGTGCACAAAGGATTCACCAGGCCCAGCCCCCTATTATTCTTTGTCATCAGGATTACCGCTTTATCGTTGCAGAACAACTCGTCTCGATTGGAGTGAAAAATGCGACGCTTATTCTGGAGCCCATTAGTAAAAATACGGCTCCAGCAGTCACGATTGCCGCACTATATAGCATACAGCAACAGGATTCTATTTTGTGTATCTTACCGGCCGATCATGTGATTAACGATGTCGAACAGTTTGCTGAAAGAATGAATACGGCTATTGGTTTGGCTGAAGACAATCATTTAATTACGTTTGGTGTGAAACCCACTCGACCCGAAACAGGTTATGGTTATATTAAAACAGTTCTATCAGTAGGAGGTAACGATCAAGGATATCCCGTTTGTGAATTTATTGAAAAACCTGGTTTGAATAAGGCAAAGCATTATCTTGAGTTGCCCAACTACTGGTGGAATAGTGGTATTTTTATATTTAAAGCCACCTCCTATCTAGCTGAAATCAAGCAACATAGTCCCGATATATTAACGTGCTGTCAAAATACGATAGATAGCATGATTCGAGATTTAGATTTTATTCGGCTGGATGAAACATTATTTTCGAAGATACCGTGTGATTCTATTGATTATGCAATTATGGAAAAAACGCGTCATGCAATCGTATTACCATTAAACACAGATTGGAGTGATGTGGGTTCTTGGTCTGCTCTCTATGAAATGCAACAGCAAGATAATGATGGCAATGTGTTGCGTGGTGATGTGATCACTCAAAATGTAAAAAATTCTTATCTACATGCCGAAAACCGTTTATTGGCAGCAGTGGGTGTGAGTGATGTGATTATTATTGAAACCTCAGATGCTGTTTTAGTCACCAACAAAAATACAAGTCAAGCGATTAAAAATATCGTATTCGATTTAATTGATCAAAAAAGACCTGAAACGCAGTGGCATAAAAAGGTTTATCGTCCATGGGGATATTATGAATTACTCTATCGTAATCAGTCTATTCAAGTTAAATATATTACCGTTAAGCCAAAATCCAGTTTATCCTTGCAATTACATCATCATCGTTCTGAACATTGGGTGATTGTTAAAGGTGTGGCCCAAGTGACTCGAGGAAATGACCTTTTTAACATTGAAGAAAACCAATCTACCTATATTCCAAAACATACAAAACATCGTTTATTTAATCCTACAGATCAGTCTCTAGAAATGATTGAAGTTCAGCTTGGCAGCTATTTGGGAGAAGATGATATTATTCGTTTTGAAGATAATTATGGACGTATCACTGACTTTTGACAAATTTTTACTACTTACGCGAATTCCGGATAAGCTCAATGCTATTCCTGTCATGCCAGCATGCTTTTAGCTGGCATCCAGTGCCATATTAGATGAATCAATATCTAATTTTGGTTTTTTATCATGATGAGTAAAAGCTAT
>JAKBCU010000071.1 GCA_021807565.1 Pseudomonadota bacterium
AATTGTGGTTGGTGTGGTGTGGGTATGGCAAAGAAAATATTCCTTCGTTATCTTGTTCAGGTCCTGCCATGCTAAAAGATACCACAGTGACAGGAAATGCCAATGTAGCAGGTCCATTGAGAGCGGAATCTTCTTTGTTTGAGTCAATTCAGGTAGCTGGTGTCATTGATTTAAAAAACTCTCGAGTGAACGGTAACGTGACGTTACAGGGTTCTTTGATAGCGGAACACTCTTATTTTGAAAAGAATTTAAAAATTAATTCAGCCAATATTGTATTGAAGTCTTCCATCATAAAAGGCGATGTTATTATCAGCTCAAAAAAGAAAACCCCTATATTGCATTTATTATGCCATAGCGATATCCAGGGTTCCGTCACGTTCGACGGAAAACCGGGCATAGTAAAGATATCAGATGATTCGCTTATTCATGGCAACATTAACAATGGTTCGACAGAACGGGTGAAAGTGCCGTGCTAAGATAAGGCAAAACGAGCTCTATAAAACCGTTTTTCAACGCATTAACCCTTCTCATTACGATTTTATCTGCCGAATTTAGGATTAAAAATCCCAATGTGTTGAAAATTTTATCAATCTCATGGAGGATTCGGTTTTTTTTCTCACTAATGGCGATCCTATTTCATGTTAGTATGAAATCACTAGAGGGAGGATGGCTGTCATGGTGAAGGGTCCGCTATCAGGTGTCGTTGTATTAGATTTAACCCATATGTTAGCAGGGCCTTATTGCACCAGCATTTTATATAATTTAGGAGCCCGGATTATTAAAGTAGAACGCCCCAATGGGGGTGATGAGAGCCGGCTTTTTACTCCTTTTATTGAAGGTGAGTCAGCCTTTTTTTCGGCATTAAACCACGGAAAACAAAGTATCGTATTAGATATCAAGTCTGATATAAAAGATAAAGCGATATTTGAAAAATTAATTCGTCAAGCGGATGTACTAGTTGAAAACTTTAGACCGGGTGTTTTACCTCGCATTGGTTACGATGAAAACAAATTAGAGGAGTTAAATCCAGCACTCATTGTGGCACGTATTTCAGGTTTTGGAAAAACGGGTCCGGAATCGATGCGTGCTTGCTATGATTTGATTGCACAAGGCGTAAGTGGTCTGATGTCGATTATTGGTGAGAATGCAATGACACAACCCTTAAAAGCAGGCGTTGAACTGGGTGACCTGGCGGGTGGTTTTTTTTCAGCGATTGGAATATGCGCCGCTTTATTTGATCGAACACGTACAGGAAAAGGTAATCGCATTGGTACCTCTTTAGTAGATTGTTTGACGGCACTGATGGTTGAGCCATTTAGTCGTTATTCAGTCGATGGAAAAGTACCTAAACCTTCAGGAGCGCAACACGTAGCTATTGTGCCGTTTGACGTATTTATGGCAAAAGATAAAGCCATTATCATTTGCGCAGCGACAGATGCCTTATTTGCATTACTCTGTAAATCGTTAGGAAAAGCTGCATTAGCGAAAAACAGTAAATTCAGTAATAATGAAGCGAGATTGAAACATAGAGAGGAACTCACTCATCGCATGAATGAACTATTGAAGACGAAAACGGCGCAGGATTGGCTGGACATTTTTGCTAAAAATGGGGTGCCTTCTGGCCCTGTGAATACGATTGCCGATGTATTTAGGGAACCTCAAATTCAATATCGAAAGATGATCGCACACTTTAGTCAGCATGATATGCCTGATGTGAAATTCCCAGGGAATCCAATCAAGTTTTCTCATTATCCTGATATCAACGAATACCCGCGGGGTCCTAAATTAAATGAACATAATGATGAAATCAGGGCTTGGTTAGATGACAGGGAAAAGTAGACTCTTTATACTGCAAAGGGCAGTGATCGGTTATTCAAAACATGATAAAAGTGAAATAGGGATTGAGTTCTATGTTGCCGAAAGGCTTACTTAGAGAATATGCACGTGCTATTTCTATTGTGCTGCGCGCACTGGATGTGTTTGCTATTCTGTTCGCTGGCTTAGCTGCATTTTATTATAAATTTTCTCATCTCACTCTCTCACCTCGTTATACGATGGCACTCTTATTGGGCGGATTATTCACCCTCGTTATTTTCCAAGCATTACATATTTATGATTCCATGCGTAGCAACAGCTTTGCCCACTCCATTAAAAAAATTGTGCTCGGTGTGGTGGGAGTGCATAGTGTGATGGCTATTCTTGCTTTTCTAACGAAAACAGGGAGTGATTTTTCAAGAGAGTGGTTTTTATACTGGGCTTTTAGCGCATTAGTTTTATTGATTGTATTTCGTAGCGTCGTGCTATTACTCCTTTATTATATGCGTTCTTGTGGTTGGAATGAAAAGCAAGTGGTTATTATTGGCGCTAGTGAGTTAGGATCTCAGCTCATTTATACCATTCAGCAAGCCATGTGGACGGGATTTCGAATTGTCACCGTTTTTGATGATGACGTGAAAGAAGCCAATACTATACAAGATATTCCTATCGTAAAAACCCCATGCAGTATCAGCGATTATTTAAAACAGCATCCAGCGATTGATGAAGTTTGGATTGCATTACCGTTACGAGCGGAAGAAAGAGTCAGAGCATTGGTCTATGATTTGCGTCACCATACCCTTCCGATTCGTTATGTATTAGATATGTTTGGTATTGGTTTATTAAAACAACAAATGACTCACTTGGCTGGGTTTCCGACGGTGAATTTAAATGCAACGCCTATGGTTGGGGTGAATCGACTCATCAAAGCGTTAGAAGATAGACTGATTGCATTACTCATCTTGTTACTTATTAGCCCTTTGTTTTTAATCGTCGCTATTGGCGTTAAAGGCACGTCGAGAGGACCTATATTTTTCAAGCAACATCGGCATGGCTGGGACGGTCGAATTATCAAAGTTTATAAATTTCGTACTATGTATTTGCATCAAGAGGAATTGGGGCAAGTCACTCAAGCCAGAATGGACGATAAAAGGGTGACTCCTTTTGGTCGATTTTTGCGCAAAACCAGTTTGGATGAACTTCCCCAATTTTTTAATGTGTTGCAAGGACGTATGTCCATCGTAGGCCCTAGGCCTCATGCTGTTGTGCATAACGAATTTTATAAAGATTCGATCCATGCCTATATGCAACGACACAAAGTCAAACCGGGTATTACGGGGTGGGCTCAAATTAATGGATGGCGTGGGGAAACAGATACGTTGGAAAAAATGCAAAAAAGAATTGAATATGATTTATATTATATTGATAACTGGTCGTTGTGGTTCGATTTAAAAATTATTACGCTCACTTTTTTTCAAGGATTTATTAATCGAAATGCCTATTAATACTCTAATTTTTAAGTGGTTATTGCATAGACACCAGTCTATCGTTTATTTTATTTTTTTGATGGCAGCGGCTCATTTTTCTCATGCCGCTCAGTTGCCGCTCATTAAAATTGGCACGGGCGATCCAAAACTTGTTTTTTATCAACAAGGAAAGTTACTCTGCCAACACATTTTTTCTGTTAAGGCAATTCCATGCAAAACCATTCCTTCTTCTGGGTCTGTGCAAAATATATTAGATTTAGAAAAGCATAAAATAACGATTGCATTATCTCAATCTGATATTCTATGGCTGGCTTTACAAGGGAAGGGGCCTTTTGAGAAAATAGGGCCAAATTCAAGCTTAAAAGTCAGTTATCATTTAACTCCGCTACAATTTGTGTTGCTAGTCAGAAAAAAGAGTTCTATTTTTTCTTTTGAAGCTATTAAACACCATCGAGTCAATTTCGGAATAGAAGGATCGGGGTTGCGTACCACCATGGAGTTGATTACGGAACAGTTAGGATTGACCAAAACTGATTTTACCAACATAACCAGTCTCCCTGCCCCCAAGCAAGCGAAGGAACTGTGCAGAGGTCATTTGGATGCGATTATTTATATTGTGACAGCAAAAAGTCGTACCATTTCCCAGGCCTTGAAAACTTGTTCAATGCGTTTGGTTGGTTTTTCAAAAAAAAATAGAGAGCAATTAATAAAACTGCCTCTTGGCTACCAGCCATCCATTATTAAAGCAGGTACTTATCCTGGTCAAAATCAAGATATCCATACGATTTCAATGGAATTATTGGGCGTTGTTGAAAGCGATCGATATTTTTAACTGCTGAATTTAGGCTTAATGAGTTACTATATTCAAATTAAAATGATTTTTTTATACGATATTGTTGGATAATAAAGCTAAAACATCACATCATACTATATTTTATTTTTATATTGCGCAAATACAAAATGATTCATTACGATTGTACAGTTTTTTCTGTTAAAATAGAGCACGGAAAAAACCATCTTATCAATCAGTTAAAAACGGCGGTCTCATGGAAGCGACGCAACAGGCAAATCAACTCGGACGAGATGCATTATCTGACTTTGAATTGGATATCAGAAAAAATGCCTATCATGACGATGATTTTAAACATACCATACAATACCATATGCGACAGGATTTTGAGAAACTGGATGCTGAGCTAGAGCTATTTGGGTATGAAGTCACGAATACACTGGACCCCTTAGTCAAAGAAAATAATCTAGGATTTAATTTACCGAGGGTTGAAAGATACAATGCAGAAGGTCAACGCATTGATCACATTGTTCATCATCCTGCTTATATGCAATCCGGTCTTATTATTTATCGATCAAAATTATTAACCAAAATGGCCAAACCAGGCGGACTATTAGAGTGTTTGTCATTTTTATTTTTATCTTCTCAAACGGGTGAAGCCGGGCATAATTGCCCCATTGCGTGTTCTGCTGGAATGATTCGTGTACTGCAAAAAATCGCTGATTTTCCGGGTAAAGATTTTTATCTTGAAAAATTAACGGATCCCAATTTTGAAACAAATTTTACAGGTGCTCAATTTCTAACGGAAATACAAGGTGGATCAGATGTAGCAATTAATGCAACGTATGCGCATCATGAAAACGATACTAGTTGGCGTATTCATGGAGAAAAATGGTTCTGTTCTAATGCTGGAGCTGATTTGATTTTCATGACGGCACGATTTGATAAAAAAACCACAGGAACAAAGGGGCTAGGTTTATTTTTGGTTCCATCGAAATGGAATGAGAATAAAAATTATTATACCTTACGACGTCTCAAAGATAAAATTGGCACGCGTTCAATGGCGACAGGTGAGATTGATTTTCACGGGGCTTATGCTATCAAACTTGGATCAGATGAAGAGGGGTTTCATCTGGTCATGAATCATGTGTTACACCTATCACGATTATTTAATACAGTGTGTGTGTTAGGGATGGCCAGACGAGCTTACACTATCGCATGTTCTTATGCGCATCATCGAATAGCCTTTTCACAACCAATCATACAGTATCCGCTAGTCATTGAAAATCTAGCTCGTATTAAGGCAGAAAATGCAGGAATGGTTGCTGGGATTTTTGCCACGATTAAAATGCAAGATCAATTTGACAAAGGTGAGATGAAAGATAAAAAAATTGCACTATTATTAAGACTATTAGTCAACATGCAAAAATACCTCTCTGCACTTTGGTCTTTAGAGCATATACACCATTCGATTGACGTACTTGCCGGAAATGGCATGATTGAAACGTTTTCACCATTGCCGAGATTGTTGCGAGATTGCATCGTATGTGAAAATTGGGAAGGAACGCATAATGTGTTACGCATGCAAGCAGTAAAAGATATTCTTAAGTATAATATAGACGAAATTTATGTGTCATATATGCGATCTCAATGTGACAAACTAAAAGCTCATCTACGGTATATTCAACCTATTATCACTCAATTAGATCGATTGGAAATGGATTTACTCAAATTCAGGCAACTCGATAATACATTACAAGCCTTGCACATTCGATTTATCATGGATAGCATGGTCCAGCTATTTTGTGCTTTAATGCTTTTTATTGAAGCGATAGATCAGGATCCATCAAGTTCGTCTTCTTCAAAATTAGATTGTTATACCTATTTTTGTTTGCTTCATGTTGAAAAAAATGCAATTCAATATCATGATGATTATTTACAACTAATAACTCGCATTGTTTCACCTTAGAGCGTGACTCAAGCAGATAAAGAGATTAAGGGGTAAAAGTTCGCACACACCGAACATGGTCCGTACTGTTCTTGCCGCCCTGACTCTGACCGCCGACCAGGAAACTCTGGCTCCATGCGAAGCTACCACTGGCCTCGGTAGAACTCCAGTAGGCAGCGTTGGCGAAACCACCAATGGCGGTTTTATTCGTATAAAGACAATTTAGTTGTCCTGTGGACGTTGTATTATCTCCAGCAGGGAAAAACCAGTCATTGTAACAGGTATTACCTGATTCACAGGGTGTATTACCTTGTGAATCGACCTCATACGTACTGCAAATGCCTGCCGCATAAGTGCTCACATCGATGTTTTGAGGACAGCCGGCCCCGCCTCCCGGCCCCGTTAAACAACTCACAATCGTTGCCGTATTGGTAGCGCCATCCGTCGTGCTTGTCGCACCCGTTGCGGTTCCTGAGCCACCCCATTGTTTTGCCGTACTATTATCCGCAGTGGCTGCAATGAGATTATTCAAGCCACCATTGAGACAAGCAATTGTTCCACCATAGGCCGATTGCCCGACTGCTGTCGTCACATAAGTAAAACCATTGGTCTTTGTCCCACTGCCGCTGGGGGTCGTGATCACAACATCCACGGCACCTGTAGCCTGCGCAGGTGCCACAGCAGTCACAGTGGTTGAGCTCACTACATTTAAACTGGTCGCAGCTGTTCCGCCAAATGTGAGGTTTGTAGCCCCTGTAAACCCGCTGCCTGTGAGTGTTATTCCTGTGCCGCCTGATGCAGGACCCGCAGAAGGACTCACCGTGTCGATGGTGATACCTGCAGCAATTTGTATCGCTGCGGTTACTGCATTCGTATTACTGCCTTGAATCGGAAAGTTCGTTTGCGCTACAACCGTGCTTCCGGGTGTGTATGTCAGCGTGCAAGTTGATTGAGGGGCAACGCTTGCGCATGTATTGCTTGTTTCAGTCACATGTCCATTCAGTGCTGTACCTGTAAAATCAGACGTGATGTTGGTTGCTGCAACAATTAATGATGTGTTATTAATCGTCAATGTTCCGGTGCGGCCATTCGTTGTGAGTGTCAGCGGCGAGCCTGTTACGGTGATCGTCGCATTCGTTATTGGTGATGTTTGGGTAATGTGAAGAATGTCACTTGATGCAGGACGATAGCATTGCAGACTTGAACCTTGTTCACATACGATTGGTCCATTATTAATTGGGGAGGTTAACTGATTGCCAGTCACTTGCAACGATAACGTGCAAGATGCTTTACCTGTTAAGATAAATGGATTACCGCAAATCCCCAATCCTGTCGTGGTTTGTGCAATCCCTTGTATCGATTGCATACTGAGCGTATGCACTCTACTCGATTGATTAGTGACAGTGTATTGTACTGTCGCTGTATCATTCGATGGCACCGACAGTGTTGTCGCTGTTAACGGCGTGAACGTCCATACTGGCGAATCCGCATAAGATAATATGGGGACGATTGACAATAAAACTATCAGTATTTTATTTTTAATCCATCGAATCGTTTCCATAGTGTGAATCCCTTATACAATTTGACCCTCAATCAGCAAATTCATATTCGAAAATAAGTTTACCAAATGTCTATCAAAAGATCGATCATCCCAGAATAGATCCAAGGGTAACTAGTCGCCCCTGAAAAACCCCGCCGACAGCTTAAAAAACAGAAGCAAATAAAATATTTCCTGCTAAAATTCTGCAAGTTTTTCAAATAACGATAGGGATATCTTGCAAAATGAAGCCGAAGAATAT
>JAKBCU010000072.1 GCA_021807565.1 Pseudomonadota bacterium
TTGAAAAACGGTATCTTTTATCATCGTCCTTGAGCCTAAATCGCAAGTTTAGGGTGCTAATTTTAGCGCTTTCTCAAGGACGTTCAATATCTATACCGATTTACCGGATGACAGTGCGCCTTCGCGGGAATGACAGATTAGAAACGCCGAACTCGGGTTGCATCAGAAAAAGATGTGTGCATAGGTTAGCCGCCCCTGGCGGAAGGCGTTCTAAGCTAAATTTTTTGAATATCTCGTATAAAAATAGAAGATTTTATTTAAGGCTCTTAGGCAATACTGACGTTAAGTCATGCTCAGCGGACAGCGGGGCAGGTGGAGTTAATTGACTCACGCTGATTGATCCCAGGGTGCTTTTGTTTTCAGTAATCGGCGTAGTTTATCGGTTGCTGGCAGAGGCTTGTCAAGGAATGCTTGCAGTTTTTCAAATAGATTGGCATCAACAGTAAAAAATGCCTGATCAAGCAATACGTCTTCAGCCCGACGGCAAGCAGCTTCAAGCATAAAATCAGATCGACTTCGGCCCAGTCGTTCCGCTGCTTGGTCAATGAGGTCACGCTGACGGGACTTGGCCCGGATGTTGATGGAGACAGGTTTGTTTGAAGGTAAGCGGCTCATCAGTTTGCTACCTTTTCCATACATTTACTATCCGTTTTTGTATAGAAAATGTCAATACAATCTGAATCATCAGTCCTGTGAGTGATCATATCAATCAAGTGTAATGATATAGGTTAATGATTCAATCCTAGCACCCTCTTAAGACTCGCGAAGAAATATTCAAATTTTCACCTATACTTAAACAAAGTGGTTCAATGGCATACATTCACGGTTGCCTTGAACAAATACAAAGCGAGGTTGATATGCGTGCTGGTAAACCATTAGAGATAATTCTTGAAGAAACAAACAGTAGTGAAGAAGAAAAAAATAATTTTTCTTCAGCAGATGCTTTCAATGTACTCGATCTAGGCTACGTGCCGCCTACGGTTGCTATCGAGGACTTATCTTTTGAAGAGAGCAAACCACGTTTAATAAACAGCGATACAGCTTCCAAGATTGTCAATGCCCTCGGGGGGCAGAAAGACGGTCGTTATTCAAAGAAGACGCAGCCTCTTAGTACACTAGAGCTAAAGCTTAACTATAGCATTATAAAAGAAGCTGGAGAATATTACGCAATTTATTATGGGGTCACACAAGGCAAACAGGCTGGCCAGGGCAGCTTTGGCGCAGTTAAATTTGCCCAAAATATACAAACAGGTGCATGGGTTGTTTTAAAAGTACAAAATGCAGACATAGAGGTAGCAAAAGCTGAGGCCAAAACACTGCGTGACTTGGGAAGATCACAGAGCGATACAGGGCATCAAGCTTGGTCAAAAAAAGTAGCAAAAGCAAATAGACTTCAACATTATACCATCATGACATGTTATCCCGGGAAAAATTTGAAACAATTTTTTTCTTCTACGAGAAAAATATCAAATCAATCTCGATGTAAGATTGCATTGAATTTATTAACAAAAGCGAATGAGTTTACTGAAAAAAGATTGTTACATCGTGATATTAAACCGGGTAATTATATGATTGACCCGTTGACGCATGAGGTAGCGTTAGTTGATGTTGGCTTTGTTGAACAAATGAATCAAACAAACTACAGTTATTCTGGAACAAAATTTTACTTGTCACCAGAAGTAAACAACTCACGGCAATATAGCGAAAAATCAGAAGTGTATGCTTTAGGTATCACGCTAAAGCAATTATTTGGAATCCAAACCTATGATGATGATGATACTCAGCATTTCGTACCTAATGGACCATTAAATCAAAAGGTCACGCCTTTCCTAAATCGGATGACAGATAAGGATCCTGCGCAACGTCCTACAGTTAAAAACGCAATGATTTTTTTTGAAAAGTTACAAATTCCCGATGATCACTATAAAAAACGAATAGGTATTTTAGATCTGGCTGTATACACGCGATTAGGCGCGCAAGATCAACACAAATACCTATGTGATGCATTTCATGATAAGGATGAAATTGTTTTGATTGATCAAATGGGTTCTACACACAAAAGCAAAGAGTATTTGGCTTTAATAAGAGAATTGGAACAAAGGCGGTATCTTGTACAGCCACAGATATTTCGTTATGCACAAGGTCAATTACGAGCGCTTGTAGATAGCTTGAAAAGTAAATTCGGTTACGATGCTCATGTTCAATACTTATCGAAACAGGATAGTGATTGTCTTATTCCGTTAAATCAGGATAGAAAACAGGCAGCGCATACAATTGTCGGCATGATTCAAATACTTGATAAGTGGGTGCAATATAAAAAAAATAAATTGAATAGACCAAAGATCGTTACTCTTTTTTCAAGTAGGATATCTGATCTTGAAAATCAAAGAATCACAGTGTGGACCAACGTAAAGGATCGCTTAATTACGTTAAATCAAGCTATTTCTCAGAAAATAGGCGATAATTGCATGGAAAAGAATGACTTTATTGGGCTTGAGATAAAGGGCATTTTATCGGAAGGAATCAAGCAGATGATAGGCGACTCAATAAATATATATAAAACACACCAAAAAAATATAGACGATCTCACCTTTGGAAAAATTTACGACGCTGCGGCACAGACTTTTTATCAGACATATCCAAATGTATTTATCGAAACCATAACAGATGCTATCAACAGCTTCGGCGCAGATACGGTGACTCGCGATGCCATCAAAAAGGCACTGATTGCCCCCTTACCTGAATTACAAGGGGGTGATCTTAGTCGGTTTGAGCAAAAACCGACCAACCTAAAATATCACCTCCATGACTAAAATGCGGCGTGCTTAGAATCGCGTCAACTGCCTTGACTATATTCATTTTGGAGTAGTGTGCGTGTGGTAGGTTCAAGGTGACTTCCTGTTTGGCCGCAAACTCGGTAAGATCATCCATAATACCAAAGGACAACTCTAGCCCATGACTCAACCTATTGAATTGATCAAACCGATTCCTGCCCAAATAGTGAATGAAGGGGCCTCATTTGGACCGCTTAAATTAACCGATTACATGAAAGCTGAAACAGGGCCAATTACATTCAGCGCTGAGGTAGTAGGAGGTGTTCCATTGCCTAAGGGGTTGATTTGTACGAGTGATGGTTTGATCAGCGGCATTCCAGCCAAAGGAACCGAGGGGGTTCATACGGTATCGGTGCTAGCAGAAACGGAGGGGGGTGGTGAACTTTCCGTGACATTTCATCTCACGATTCAATCTCGGATTGAGATCGCTGGACATGCATTATTGACCCAATTAAAATCCGAGGTTTGGCAAGCCATAGGAAGCAATAGCCCGCCTCCTGATGTGCTTGAGCTGTTGAATCGTCCTATTTCGGCGGTGGAAATGTATTATTTATTAGAGCGGTTCGCAACCTTGACCATCTGGGATGTTTACAACTTCGATTCGCCAGGCGAAAGAAAGCTCTTAATCTTAGAAGGAGCGAGCCCGCATTACGACATTTACGATCGAGGTAGTTGTTTGGTCGGGTCACCTAAGGAGCTCTTTTCTCATGAACGAACCCTGGCGGATACCTTACAAACCGCACGAATCATGATACAAGAAGTCTATAAACGGGGCTGGGTCATCGAAATGGTTGGGTTTGACAAAATGCGCAGGGCAGCATGGGTTGAGGCTCAGCATCTCGCAGAAAAACACGGCAAGCGCTTGGAAATTTTACGATATTCGCCTTCTTCAGAGGACATGAAAATAGTCGCAGAACAGAATAAAGCGAATGATTTTGGTCTATACTAAATAAAAATGACTGTTTGATGGAGTGAATGATGCAATCTAATCCGCAGCCTAGCATAAACGACCTAGCTGACACATTACACCAACATGCTATCCATTACCAAAATCAAATACAAGCGGTGAACTCGCCCTTGCCAGTAGCATCTCGCACGGATTTAGGCTTTGATGCGCCTGGTGATCCACTGGGTGGGGCCGCAAACGCATTCAAAACCAGTTTGAATGTGCCCATCAAAATAGCTGCTGGAGCAGAAGTGAAGCTGGAGGCTAAGGAGACCCAATCGATGGCCGATGCGTTAGATACCCATTTGCGCCAACAAGTGAATTCACTGATCCAAGCCGTTCCATTCGACCAAGCCGCATGGGACGCAGGTATTAATGCGGCAAGAAGCCAGTTAAAAACGCTTTATGAAACAGGGAAGGCTGCCCTAAACAATAACAATAACAATAACAATAACAACAACGACCTCGCCGCACAACAAGACGCGTTAAAAAAGTGGTATCAAAGCGCCCAACAAAAGTTAGATGAGGTTAACAAGAAATTATCCGATGAAATGGTGGCATTGGGCCGCAGTTTGTATGGTTTGTATGTTTCTCGGTATTTGACGAATATCACCACCAAAATACCTGGCTATCAAGAATGGAAGCTGATACAGAATCCTGGTCAACCGCTTCAACAGGCTGGGCTTCAGCTCGGGGCGGTGATCGATTTTAGTAAAGACCTAGCTGAGGGTTTTTATACGAGAGCCAATGATCCCTCTGTGGGTATCGTCTGCAAAAAAAATGCGAATGGGGTGACCACCGCTTCTATTTCTAAAAAGGGGGCAGGGACTCCCAGTAAGAACGATTATGAAAAACTCATTGATTTTATGGTGACACAAGGTCGATCCACCCAGTTAACCATTGGTTTTGATCATCCTGAGCTGGCTGACTCAAACACACTAAAAACAATAAATCAGCTTATTACGATAGCCGAAGCTAAACGCCAGCCAGGCATACCTTTTTATTTGGAGATAGATCCCGCTGTGCTGCGTGGCTTGTATCAGCATGGGCGATCATCGCAGGAGATACAACCCCTCATTTTTCGCATAGCGCAGCATAATCAAATTGCAAAAACTCTGTTTGCGCAAGCACCGGTTGATTTGTCTCACCAAGCGAGATTAAAACAACTCGATGCAGACATTAAAATAGTCACCGATCAAACGAGTCAAGCTCTTCTTGCAGAAACCAAAGACACGTTGATCCAAAAAGTGACACAACTAGACCAATCGACAAAATCATTCGAGAGCGCCGTGGTGAGTTTGCGAAAGAAAGTGATAGAGTTTAATGCGGCTAATGCGGCTAATGCGGCGAATTCAGCATCCACTGATCCCGAGATTGTAGCTGAATATGGAAAATTGAGTGCATGGCGAGCTGCGATAGAGGCAGAAAAAACGAGATTGTTGACTAGTGTTAATGCTGGTCCTCCTAGAATAGTAGACCCTCTAAAAGCAGAGTTAACCACGACGCTTACTCAGATTGCAGCGCTTTCTGCTGCTAATAATAATAATAATAATAATAATGATCCCTCACTATTAAAAAACGATATAGCAGCATTTGCTACTGACGCCCAGAATGCAGAAAACGCACGTCTTCATCGTCAGCCCTAATCATGCCGAGTCTGAACCTAAATTCGGCATGATCGCTTGCTTCACCGCCCTCCATTTGTTTACAATCACCGCCACTGACATGAGGCGGTGATGTGTAATGGAAAAGCGTAATAAAATCGTAGCGGGCAACTGGAAAATGCATGGTTCACGGGCTCTGGTGCAATCGCTCGTCACAGCGATCAAAGAAGGTGCGGCATCGTTATCGGATCAAGTCGATGTGATTCTTTTTCCTAGCTTTGTGCATGTACCATTAGTCAATCAACTATTAGAAAATAGCGCTGTAATGATGGGTGCGCAGACCTTAGATGCGCATGCCTCCGGTGCATTTACCGGTGAAATATCAGGGCCGATGTTGATCGATTATGGTTGTCGCTATGTGTTGGTAGGGCATTCCGAACGACGCCACTTATTTCATGAAGGATTGTCGGTGGTTGCTGAGAAGTTCAAAGCGGCTTTACGCGTGGGATTACAGCCGATTTTATGCGTGGGGGAAACCTTACCGCAACGCGAACAAGGCTTGACAGAAAATATCATTCACGAACAGCTTGCATCTGTCATAGAAGCTGTTAGCATTGACGCATTTCAACAAGCCGTGATTGCGTATGAGCCCGTGTGGGCGATTGGCACGGGCTTAACGGCCACACCCGATGAAGCACAAACTGTGCATCGACTGATCCGCCAACAACTCGCGGATTGCCATCGCGATATCGCAAATGCTGTGCGTATCTTGTATGGCGGCAGTGTGAAAGCGGATAATGCGAAGGGGCTGTTTGCCATGCCGGACATTGACGGTGGGTTAATCGGCGGTGCTTCATTAGAAGCAACCGGATTTTTAGCGATTTGTCACGCGGCAGTGTAGAATAAGCCGAACGTGTGGGTAACGAAAAGGTGACGATAATGTACCAATTAATGATGATCATGCATGTGTTCGCAGCAATCTCTATTGTAGCGTTAGTGCTCGTGCAACAAGGCAAAGGCGCCACCATGGGCGCTGCCTTTGGAAGCGGGGCCTCTCAAACAGTGTTTGGCAGCCGTGGCTCGGGGTCTTTTTTACTGAAGATTACCATTGGTTTCGCAGCAATTTTTTTCATGACAAGCATCGCATTGAACTATATTGCCAGCGTGGAAGTGAAACAAGAAAAACATATCCTATTACCCGCTATGCCGGCTCCTACTCCGGCTCAGCAAAAAGAGGCTGCTCCGGTGACACCGAGCAGCATTCCTATGTCGCGCTCTGTCGCTGGACAAGATAGCACCAAAAAGTAGGAAATGAAAAACGTCATGCCGAAGTGGTGAAATTGGTAGACACGCCATCTTGAGGGGGTGGTGGCGAAAGCCGTGTCGGTTCGAGTCCGACCTTCGGCACCATCAGATGAAAAAATCCAATCCATTCGCTGGATGGGTTAATGAAAAGCCTATTTAACGACAATAGGACAGACTGAGGGGTATCACAGGTGCTAGAGAACTACGTGCCTATTTTGATCTTCATGATAGTAGGCGGTGCGTTGGCCGCCGCGGTCCCTGTGCTCGGATATATGCTTGGGCCTAAGCGCCCTGATATTGAAAAAAATTCACCTTATGAATGTGGTTTTGAGCCTTTTGGTGATGCGCGATTGCCTTTTGATGTTCGTTATTATCGGGTTGCCATCTTATTTATTCTATTTGATTTAGAAACCGCATTCTTGGTGCCGTGGGCCGTGATTTTTCGCAAAACGGGCTGGTTTGGCATGATTGGTATGGGGATTTTTTTGGGACTCCTTGTCATTGGTTTTATTTATGAGTGGAAAAAAGGTGCGCTGGAATGGGAATAGCAGGCTTAAAAGATCAAGGTTTTTTAGTTACCACGCTCGATAACCTAGTGACTTGGGCTCGTACAGGGTCTTTGTGGCCCATGTCATTTGGTTTGGCTTGTTGTGCAGTTGAAATGATGCATGCAGGTGCTTCTCGTTATGACTTAGATCGTTTTGGTGTGATCTTTAGGCCTAGCCCGCGCCAATCCGATGTCATGATTGTAGCAGGTACGTTGTGTAATAAAATGGCGCCTGCGTTACGTAAAGTGTATGACCAAATGTCTGAACCGCGCCGGGTCATATC
>JAKBCU010000007.1 GCA_021807565.1 Pseudomonadota bacterium
GGTATTCACTATTATTCCGTGATTTATTTATTCTGTTGGCAAGCGGTATTGAGACATGGTCCTATATTATTTTTGTTGTGGCCTTTGACGGGGATTATTTTTTTTATAAGAGATAGTCATCCGGATGATAACGCTCGTCGAGTATTCAGTTTTTCCTGTGGTTCTCTGGCATTACTTTTATTTATTAGCTACCAACAAGCTTTTCCTTATAATTTTGTTTTTACATTACCCGCTCTTTTTATACTCTATGCTAATTTTTTTTCGTATTTACCCGCATGGTATCGACAAATTCAATTAAATCTATCAGCGCTAGGGATAGGTTTTTTTAGTATCTACTTATTTCTCATCGTTGTAATTGTTTACGGATTTCATCTGCCATCTATTTATTATCTGACAGTACTGATTCCTGTGAGTTTGTATTGGGTTGTTTCGACTGACCTTGATCCACTTAAAAAAGACAGATTGCGGCGGATATTTTTTATTTTATTTTTCATGCTAGGTTTAGTGTTGCCGTTGATTGAGTCGGTTCGATTCAGTTTTATTGATGGGCGCTACCAACAAACGATGATTTACTTGACAGAGGAACTTTTAGCAGATGGAGGTGATTATGTTGGTGGTATTCCTTTTTTATATAACAAAGATCAACCCATTGAGGGGATGAAAAATCTGATCACGCCCGCTATTGATTATCTTTCAAAACCCACAGCGGAACTCAAATTATTATTACTTCCCTCGTTGTATTTGACTTCAACCTCAACAGAAAAAGTGTTGGACGAGTTTGAAAAATCATCCGTGAAAGTCATCATCAATACGTGTCGAATATCCTTATTGCCATCTTCGATACATACTTATATGAATCAGCATTACAAACACTATTATGGCAGTATTTATTTGTATGCCCCAATCGTTTTGCCAAACAGGCATCGCTTTCCTGTCAAATTTAATGGTCAATATCGCATAGAGGGAAAATCAAGGATACGTCTGGATGCTATATTACGACATCCTGGAGAGGTGATCTCGCTTCAAAAAGGCGTTCATGTTTCGGAAGCGGACGAGCCTTATCGTCTTGTTTTGATACCCAGGCGCAGCGTCATCAAACTTAACCCGTATTATCAAAACGATGATTATATACGCATGAATAAAGGGATTGTTGTCTAGGATGAGATTGATTCACTGATGAGACAAAATACGATGCAAATGAAAAGGGTCAGATCATTGCCGGTGACGGTATACTTATTGGGCTTTTGCTTAATTTATTTAAGTGTCGCCATCATCGGTAATGGCTACATGCCATTTACTGTCGATGATTTATGGTTTTCTCACAATATTTATCTTTATAAAACGCAATTACCGTACCGTGATTTTCCTCCTTATAAGACAGTTCTTGGTTATTATGTTTTATTATGGCCAATGTTATTTGAGCAAGGTGTCGTAGCAACACTCACGTTTACTAAGAATATGATTGCATTATTGAATACGGGCTTGTTTTTTCTAGCAGCGGTTTGGTTGACGCGATTTTTTTCTGGGAAGAGTGTTGGTATCAGCCTCGTTATGGTGTTGTTTACTGAAACCGTTATTTTTTATTCAACTAACATACGTGTGGACTTTCTGGGTTATTGGTTCAGTTTATTTTCCTTGTTATTTCTACTCGAAAAGCGTTTTGTGCCAGCCGGATGCTTAATCGGGTTGGGTTTTCTTGTCACACAAAAAGTAGCTTGGTGTATTTTTGCGAGTAATGTGGCTTTAATCATTTGTTGGGTGTTAGCAGAACGTGATTGGCAATCCTTTATTAAGATCATTCAATTTAATTTAACCATGCTTATAGTGATCTTTTTTTATATGGTGGCATGGTCATTCGTTTCTGATTGGAATACGGTGATGCATCATGTTTTTTACGATGCGTCAGTCCTTTATCATTTAACCTCATATGATTCTACTCGACACTTTTTTTGGTCACTGATCTTGCTTTATAATCCTATCGTGTTTTTATTGTTGCCCTGCACACTCATTAGCATCGGTATGACTTATCCGACCGATCCTACTTATTTTATTCGTGTTTTTCTGGTTAGTTATGCATTCGTCATTCTGGCCTGTCTTGTGCCTTATAAACAAGTGTTTTCTTATTATATGCAAGTGACCACACCTATTTTTTTAGTGCTATATGCTGCTTTTATGGATTTTCTCATCGCTATTTTCAAGAAGGACACGTCTATCATTGTATTAGTCAACAAAAAAATAGGATGGCTTTTTTTATTCGGTTATGCGGTAGCTTTTATTCTGATTGAACATGATTTTACTCTACCGATTTCCTATAGTTTGCTGTTACTGATTCCGATGCTGATACTATTTTTTGCGTTAAATAAACGAAGTGATCAACCGTATTCAGCGATGTTTTACCATATTATTTTACTGACACTACTATTAGTGGGTGGATTCTACGCAGGTATTTTTTTAATTGGCAAAGCAATTCAGTTTGATGGCCGCTATCAAAAAGCCAATATCCAATTCATGGAACATCTATTACAACAGGATGACTATGTGGCAGGGGTGGAGTATGTTTATCATAAAACACAACCCATCGTAGGGATGCGTCAATTAGCATTGCCTGCCTTAGAGTTTCTAAGACAGCCTACACCCGCTCTTCGATCTGTCATGTTGCCTTCATTATACGAAGATCCCAATGTTACATCAGAATCCATTATCACGGCATTAACACAATCCAAGGTAAAATTTTATGTCAATAATTATAGGATGGAATATCTTCCCTCTGACATAAAACACTATCTGGAAATGAACTACGCGCATTTTTGGGGAAGTATTTATCTGTATGCACCCTACATCAAAGCAGGGCAACGCATGGTGGACGTCCGATTTGATGGTGTGTATCGCATCATCACTTCTTCACATTTTATGACGTTGAATGGTCATCCGTATTCAGCGGGTTCTTCGGTTTATCTAAAAAAAGGAAGCTACGTATCTGATTCGGGTGTGAGTTATCGTTTGCAATTCATGCCCAACAAGCTAAAGACACCACTCAATCCGGCCTATCAAAAAGATGAATGGGAAAAAATGATTTAGGGCCCTTAGGGTCTGTCACAAAATAACTTGGACACCTGGCATCCCATCTTGCGATCATCTTTAAATGTTCTTCCCTCAGAAAAACGCTTACATAGCACAACTATGCGCGCATTTTTCTTCACTCAGAACATTTAAATCTAATCGCAATCTGGGCGCCAATTGTCCAAGTTATTTTGTGACAGACCCTTAATCTAAAATATCAATGCCCATGCCGCCAAACACTTGCTCAACGGTTTCATCTGCAGCGTCAGCAAGAGAATATCCCGTTTCACCAAACCAGCGCTTAATCGCCACTAGCTCACGGCTGCGTAAGAAAATATAAAACCCTAGAAAAACGACATCAGGGTCGGTCTGATTTTTTAAGTCAAAGACATAACGTTCTGCATAGGGCAGGCGTTTTTTGGCCTCACTATGCGTGTATTCAGATAAAATACTCAGCGCTTGTTCGGCTGTTTGGGCTGTTTCACATTGTTCTTGAACTTTATGATAATCTTCGATGCGTTGATTAAGAATTTGATCTAATTCTTCGTCTTTAAATAATTCCGTAAATCCATGCGGCAAGCGTTCATCTAGCCCGAATACTTTATTAATAAAATCGGCGTGATGGACATGGGCAATGTCCGCCGTGATGGCATGATGGAAAAAAGTGACGGCCATACAAGCACGTTTAAACGAAGGGAGATTCAAATACAGGATAGAGTCGCGTAACGTAATCGTGCCTAAACGTGTGGGATGCGTTGGATTTTTTCGAAATGAATCAATGGATTCAAAATGTAAATCATTGCATTCATCTGTCCAATACCATTGCCAAGAATTGGGCGTTGGATTTTGTTGTATGCATTGCAACTTGCTCAGGGCAGTGATCAAAGCCTCTTTCTGCGTGATTTCATAACTCAAACGCGTGGGTTGATACGCTTCGCCGGTTTCAACGGTTAGGAAAGGCTTTTGTAACCGGTCGAACATGAGGGATATCTCTCCTGTAATGTCTCTAATTTTAATGAACCGTCACGTGTTTGCTAATTGCCACCGGGTCTAGGAGACGTGTGTGCATTTGTGTTATCCGCCGTTTGCCCTGGTGTTAATGTTAATGTCTGGTTCTGTTTCAGCTGGTTCTCTATTAAAGCATCCAGGGCAGTTTCAGTCTGCGTTAACAACGCCTTCGGAGCACTAGTTTGAGGCGAGCCTGGTATGACTATTTCCTCGATTATTTCCTTAGTCTTCTGCCTAGAAAGTGCTGTTGCCATAACCTGACCCTCTCTTTGTATTTTCTTGATTAATAAAGCGTTTTTATATTTTCTTACCATGCGTTGCTTTTTATGGTGTCGTGCTTTCAACCCATCATCACCACTCATTCAGTATATAATGAAAAATCATGCTTCACACGGTTTTTCACGACTGTTTTAGTGGTGTTTAGGCCCGGTGTTTTTGACATTCATTTCAGCAATTCGTTGTTTAAGCTTTTGTTTTTCTTGTTTAATTTGTTCATTCAGTGCAGCTAAATCCGTGAGTTGGCCCTGAAGAATGTGTTTGGCAAGGTCTAAAATAGCTAGCAGGGCTGACTTAATTTGTGGATCGGCCGATTGAAAATGCGAAGACTGAGGGATAGACATGGCATTGACGACGGCTTGCTTAAAGAGTTCTTGATTTTTTTTATTTTCATCCTGGATCAACTGCGTGAGCGCCTTCGCCACCTGTTCAGCCGCTTCATCAATTTTGCCATGAGGGGTAGTCAAAAATTGATCAATTTTTGCTTTAAGTGCTTGTTTGTCAGCGTGTTTCGGTTTGTTAGGCATTATTTTTTCTCCAGAATCCAATCAGTCACTGCACGTTTTTGGTATAGTATACGCCATTGTAACGTTTATGTTGGGAAGGGTTCTATGAATTTCAAGAAATTAACGGGTTTTACTCTGATCGAGATTTTAGTCGTGGTGGTAATTTTAGGTATTTTGGCCGCCATTATCGTACCGAAGTTCATGAGTCGACCCGAACAAGCGCGTATTGTCAAAGTGAAGCAAGATATTTTAGCGATTCAAAGCGCATTAGATTTGTATAAATTAGATAATGGGATGTATCCCACCACGGATCAAGGGTTGGAAGCATTGATTAAAAAACCCACCGCTACGCCTGTGCCGCGCAACTGGAAGTCGGAGGGTTATTTGCAGCAAATGCCTAAAGATGCATGGGGTGAGGACTATCAATATATTAACGATAACGAGAAAATTCGTCTCTTTAGCTACGGCTCTAAAGGCAAAGAGGGCAATAGTGAAATAGGCAACTGGAATATGGATGATGCCGCATCAGCGTAGTCAATGGGGTTTTACGCTGATAGAGTTATTAATGGTGATGGTGATTATTGGTATCGTTGCTGGCACCGCCGTGATTATGATGGCATCGAATCAGAACAAATCGTTAGAGACATTTGCAAATCAACTGGTGAGCTGGATTCGCTTGGCTGAGCAAGAAGCTATGTTGCGCCCTGTCACATTAGGATTACGCATTCAGTCTCATACCATTCGATTTTATGAATATCAACCAGATGCTGTTTCAAATGAATATCATTGGGTGGCAACGCAACAAGCTGCCTTAAGACCACGTCGCATACCCGATTCTATCGACGTGACATGGAAAAACAAGCCCGCACTAGAAAGCGCAAGCGAATCGACTCATCCACAGATGATACTGTTGCCCACTGGCAATATCACTCCCATGGTGATGTTGATCAGCAAAAAACATGATGCGCCACGTTATCGTGTGATAGGAAAACAAAATGGCGATGTCAAAAGTGAATGGATTGATGCGAACTAAGTTGGGATTAACCTTAATTGAAGTGCTGATTGCCTTAGCGATTTTAAGCATTGCATTAACGGCGATGATTAAGGCCAGTTCGCAAACCATCCTTGATACGCTTTATTTACAAAACAAAATGGTAGCCAACTGGGTTGGCATGGAAGTCATCAATGAAACCCGAGCAGGGGTCATTAAATTACCCATGGCTCCAGCACGAGTTGAAGAGGAGCGAGACAGACTCGGTCAAACATGGTTATGGCGCGGACAGTTGACCATCACACCCAATACACATATTCGAGCCATCCAAGTCGATGTATTTTTACCACAAACGCAACAGCCTCCGTTAGCCCATCTCACAGGTTATCTCTATGTGGAATAAAACATCAGTTGGTTTTACGCTGCTTGAAATCTTAATTGCTGTATTTATTTTTGCATTGGTATCGGCTATTTGCGCGACAGGATTGCATACCGTTTTGACGAGTGTATCTGCCACCGAAAAACGCTCAACGCAATTCACTGAGCTGCAAACGGCGTTATTGATGTTATCCCATGATCTAGAGCAGACGATCCATCGTCCGATAGCACGGGCATCCAATGTCAGAGAAGGTTTTATAGGAGAGCCTGAAGCCATCTATTTTACTCATGGAGGATTGGTGAATCCTTTTGCAATAGAGCGTCGAAGCACACTGCAGCGTGTCAGTTATCAATTCAATGGAAACACATTTGTTCGAGTGACTTGGCCTGTGCTAGATCGATTAAAAGAGCAGCCAGAAGATCGGCGAGTGTTATTAGACCCCGTGAATCGGCTGCGATTTGATTATCTTGATGAAGATAATCATTTTCAATCATCGTGGCCACCGGATGAAAAACACAAATCTATTTCCCCCAAAGCCATTCGTGTGACCTTAGTATTACCCAAATGGGGTAAGCTATCGCAACTGTATTTAATTCCGGGAGCAGAGGATATCAATGCCCATTAAACAACAAGGTACGGCTATCGTTGTTGCATTGTTTGTCTTAGCATTAATCGCCGCTGCATCGATTGCCATGATAGAGCGGTTGCAATTGACTATGCGACGAACGGAACTGTTGCTGAACGATGAGCAAGCCAATTTAGCTGCACAAGGCTCAGTGGCTTGGGCATTGACTGTATTAAGCCAAAATCTAAAAGAAAAACAACCGAATAAAATCATTGACCCGACACCGATTGAAACAACCACTCAAGTCAATCATATTCGCATTAAAAATAGCCTATATGATGCGGAAGGGTATTTTAATATCAATAATGTGATAGAAAAAGAATATCAACTTGGATTGATTAAACTACTGCAAACTGTGGTACCAACGATGACAGGAGAACAAGCAAAAGCCATTACAGATGCGGTCATCGATTGGCTCAGTCCCGCGATCAACACGCCTTTCGATCGCTATTATAGTACATTAACACCAGGGTACCATTCTGCTCATATGTCAATGAGTAGTCCGAGTGAATTGAGGTTAATCAAAGGAGTGACGCCCGCTATTTTTCAAGCGGTAATTCCCTATCTGATTGCATTACCCGAGGTCACGCCTATCAATATTAATCACGCGTCGATTCCTGTTTTAATGACATTATCTCCAACGATGACGGCGGAAACAGCCACTCAGGTGGCAAAAGTGAGCAAACAAACGCCTTTTTCTTCTATTGCTCTGTTCCGTGACCTTGATGTGATGAAGCACCATACCATTTCTGAAAAAATGATGACCGTCGAAAGTCATTATTTTTTATTAAAAACACAAGTTATGATAGGGGATCAACAGAGAACCTTTTATACTTTGTTGCGACGTAGTATCAAACATTCACAACCTGAGATTAATGTCGTATGGCAGAGCAAAGAAACCTTCTGAATCAGAAAAAAGTGATTATCTATCTTCATGCAACGGATACCACACAAGCCAGTTGGGTTGTATTGAATGAGCAAGGTGAACTGCGTGAAGCAGTATCACGAGGCCATTTGGTGGATTTGTCTGTTGAAGTGAAACAATGGGATAGTTATGTCCTGGTTCCTGCACAAGACATATTCATTACTAAAATAGCAATGCCAAAGTTAAATCGATATCAATTGATGCAAGCATTGCCTTTTGCGTTAGAAGAACAATTGATTGAAGATGTGTCTCGTTTGCATTTTGCAACGGGTCATCCAGCGGAGGGTCAATTACCTATTGCTGTGGTGGCAAAAGAAAAACTAGATCACTGGTTGGCGCACCTCAAACAATGGGATATTAATCCGAACGCTATGTTTTCTACTTTGTTTGCTGTATCAGAACAAACGTCGGGTTGGGCGATGTTACAGGATGAGGATTGTCTTGTTCGAATGGCTACCTATCAAGGATTTCATTGCGCGACGGATGCGTTACTGCAACTGATTGAATTGGCCAAAAAAGAAAACAATGTTCCATCGGATCCTATTCCAATTCATGTGACGTCTATTGCAGAAACTCCTATACCATTACCCAACACAGAGAGTGTGATCTTTAACGTCACGCAGATGTCTGTCACCGCATGGCTGTCGAATACGATACACTCGCTCTCTTTATCGTCCGCCATTAATTTATTACAAGGCGATTATCAAGCCAAACGGAAAACGTCTTCTACTAAAAAAATTTGGAAAGTGATAGGAGTCGTCTTGTTATGCTGGGTGGGTTTAATGCTATTTGGCAATATGATCTCTTTTTTTATGTTACATCGAAAGACACAGGAGGTTGACCAAGCCATCTATGCTATTTATAAAGCCAATTTTCCAGAATCCAGATCACTCGTTGCGCCCCGTCAACGAATGGAGAAAAAATTAAAAGAAATGGAACAGCAAACGAATCGAAATCAGTTTTTATTTTTGTTAGCTAGTGTCGCCAATGAAATGAAACCAGGATCAACTTCTTCTGTTCACTTACTCGCAATGGATTTTAGGGAGAATCAGCTTAATTTGACCATTTCGGCAGCGACATTTGATGAGTTAGATGACTTGGTGCAACGTTTGATAAATCAAGGGTTGTTAGTGAAACAACAGAATGCAGTTGCCATAGGTTCACAAGTGCGAGCAACGCTTATTATACAAAGAGGGTAATCATGAAAGAGTGGTGGTTACAGTTATCCAAACGAGAAAAACAATCGTTGGTGATGGGAAGTGTGGTGTTGCTCGGAGCAATGATCTATTTTTTAGGCTGGGTTCCTTTTAGCAATAAAATAGATTCATTACGGCAGCAACTTATCCATGATCAAGCGCTGCTTGTCTGGATGCGCTCTACTGATGCAAAGCTCAAAGCATTCGCTAACCCCTCTCCCCAGGCTAGCCTGGGGAATCATTCCATTTTAGGATTGATCCAAACCTCAATACAGAAAAGTGAACTACATAAAAATGTCACGCAATTGCGCCAATTGGAAAATGCCTCCGTGCAGATTTTTTTTCACAAAGTGAGTTTTGATCTACTCATGGGGTGGGTTATCCAAATTTGTCAGCAGCAGCATTTAATCGTCAAACAAATCACAATAACGCCGGATGATGCAATGGGTGTGGTGTCAGCGGAGTTGGTGTTGACACGATAAAAGGGCTGGGCACGATTAGGCTTGCTGCAAACCCACTGTTGCTCTTACCCAGGGTTTTAACTGCGGCAGCTCGTCTGATAAATCATTTTTTGCCACAATGGCCTCTTGTACCGTATTAAATTCACCATAACTTAATACATACCAGTCTTTTCCTCGATATTGGGTATGCCAGAGATGGGCATGCTGGCTGAGGTTCAATTGGTTTTGTAAACGCTGGGCAAGCGATAATTGATGACTGCCAAAGAGTTCTACGGTAAAACGCGTATTATCAAACGTCATGTCTATTGAGGAAGGTGATGTGTTAACGGGTTGTTGCATGATGGAATGGAATGAGGTTTCGGTTTGGCGAGTGGTTGTAGATGCGGTAATCGTTTGATGCGAAGCATGGATTCTGTCTAATGCTTGGATGGCTGGAACATACCCTTGCTTGGCTGATTTGTTTATCCAGAATACACCTGATTCATTGTCTTGCGGTGCCCCAAACCCATAATAATAGAGATAACCTAGGGCATATTGTGCTTCAGCATTGCCCGCATCCGCGATAGGTAATAGCTGATGAAAAGCAGATTGGTAATTGCCCGATTCAAACGTCACTTTGGCTTGTTGTAATGCCGGACAGCCATGCAGGGAAACGCAGGATTGTACCAACAGGGCAATACAAAATAAAAAGACAGAGTGACCAAGCTGCACGGGTTATTCCTTATCAGAGTCATGAATGGGCAAAAGCGGTTTGGGACGACTTTTGAATGAGAGGGTAGAACGCACAAGCGGAAGTTTTTCAAATTGGCCGCCATGCTCTAAAATCACGCTCGTCGCTGTGATAGCATATACTCTCACGCCAGACGGGAGCACGTCACCCGTTTGATATACTTTTGCAGGCTGATCGGCCTCGGAAATAATGACTTTCGATTGAGATGCTGGCGTTGTTTTGATACTGCCGACTAATCGAAGCTGTAGGCTGGTCATGGGTAACGTCATAGAGGCGTTTGCTGCACCATAGGTTCCGAAGAGATGCAAATTCTGTAATTGTGCAATCTGAGGTGCCGTATCATTTTTTGGTGATGCGCTAGGGTTGGTTGAGGTGAGGGTGGGGGTGGATAGAGACATATCGTGTCGCCACGTGGTGATGACATAAAAACAACTGATGGTCAAACTAATCGATATCATGATGAGTACGGCGATACTCAATCGACGACCCCAGTCCGTGTCAAATAAAGGGGAAAATAATTCATCTATCATGGATAACAACCATACCCTAGTTATTGCATAGGCCAAGCGAAATGGTTAAGAATTATAGCATAACTTGGTGATATGCATACTATTTCTGGAGCAGCCACTCAGCGGCCTGTTTTGCAAAATAGGTTAGAATGGCATCAGCTCCGGCTCGTTTGATGCATATCAATGATTCAAGTACGGTTTTTTTTTCATCTAGCCAAGCTGCGTTTGCCGCCGATTTCAGCATGGCATATTCCCCGCTGACTTGATAAACGAATGTGGGAACGCGGAAAGCTTCTTTAGCACGATAAACGATGTCTAGATAAGGCATGCCTGGTTTGATCATGACGATATCGGCTCCTTCATGAATATCCATGGCGATTTCATGTAACGCTTCATCGGCATTGCGAATATCCATTTGATACTGCCATTTATCGGCTTTGCCTAGCGAGGCACCAGAGCCCACGGCATCACGAAAAGGTCCATAAAAATGGGAAGCATATTTGGCTGAGTAGGCTAAGATCTTTGTGTTAACAAAGTGTGCCGATTCCAGCGCGTGTCGAATGGCGCCTATTCGGCCATCCATCATATCCGACGGTGCGACGATATCCGCTCCCGCTGCAGCATGCGACAGGGCTTGTTTCACTAGAATGTCAGTGGTCTTGTCATTGAGTACATAGCCGTTATCGTCAATGATGCCATCTTGACCATGGCTGGTATAAGGATCCAGTGCAATGTCAGTGATAATCCCAAGCTCGGGAAAGTGATGTTTTAGTTCACGAACAGCGCGCTGCACGAGTCCGTCAGATTGATAAGAGGCTTCAGCCAGCGCTGTTTTTTTCTCCTGTTCAATCACAGGGAAAAGGGCAATCGCTGGGATCCTGAGTTGAGACAATTGGTCTGCCTCCTCTAACAATAAATCCAGGCTGATGCGCTCAATACCGGGCATCGATTGGATGGATTCGCGCCGATTGGTGCCATCTAACACAAATAGAGGATAAATTAAATCATCTACCGATAAGTGTGTTTCTGCCGTTAAACGACGCGAGAATGTATTGGAACGAAGGCGGCGTAAACGGGTTTTTGGGAACTGGCGTAACCATTGGAGTGACATGGGAATTATTTTTCCAACAAAGAATAAAATGTTGCTATTATACCGTTTTCTGTGGGTTTTTCTATGTTAGTCGTGACGACGTCAGAGGTTGAGTTAGAGTGCCAAGCCAAGTTGCTTGCTGAAGAGCTCCATTTACCTTTTATGAAAGAAGAGGAGATGGCGGGCGATGCCTATTTAGTACGGGTGAGCGCAGATAGACTGAGTCTTGCTGAACCATCCGCTCAGCTATCACCCATCTCAGTGGATTTTTTGACAAAACAAATGCGTTATCGATGTCAGCGAGCCAGTTTGCGGCGTGAATTAGTGGCAAGGGCATTGGGTTTAAAACACAATACCTGTCCCCGTATTGTAGATGCTACCGCTGGATTAGGTCAGGATAGTTTTATCTTAGCTTGTTTGGGTTTTGATGTTTGGCTCATTGAACGTTCGCCCGTGATTTATGCTTTACTGATCGATGGGATGAGACGTGCCGCTCAGGATGATGCAGTTGCACCTATTATCTCACGCATGCATGGAGTCAAGGGAGATGCGATCACTTGGTTAGGGCAGCAATCCCATCAACCCGATATCATTTATCTTGATCCCATGTTTCCAAGGCGAACAAAATCTGCGTTAAGTAAGAAAGAAATGCGTATTTTTCATGACGTTGTAGGCGAGGATCTGGATGCGAATGCATTGTTCGAGGTGGCGATTACTTGTGCTGCACAGCGTGTTGTGGTAAAAAGACCTCGGCTGGCTGCTGCATTGATGGGACGTCGGCCTACCTATTCTATTTTAGGCAGCAGTAACCGGTTTGATATTTATGTGGCATCATCTTGAGAGTAACGTGAATACATTACATTTTTTAGTGAATCTTATTCTGCAGTTAGACCAGCACTTAATTGCATTTGTGACGGCCTATGGTGCTTGGACTTACGCACTGCTTTTTTTTATTATTTTTTGCGAAACAGGGATTATTTTTATCGCTTTTTTACCGGGCGATTCTCTGTTATTTGCAACGGGAGCGCTTTCTGCCCATATGCCAGGCGTGTTGAATGTCAATATCCTCTTTCCCTTGTTAGTGATTGCTTCAGTCGGGGGGAATGGATTGAATTATTTTATGGGGAAATGGATAGGACCCAGAGTATTTTGTTCCGGCCACTCCTGGATTTTCAATAAAAAATACATCGAGAAAACACATGCATTTTACGAGCGGTATGGCGGGAAAACGATTATTATCGCTCGTTTTATCCCTATTATTCGCACATTCGTGCCCTTTATTGCAGGAATTGGCTCGATGACTTATCGTTATTTCTTTATTTTCAATTTAATCGGAGCCTTGTTATGGATAGGCTTATTAGTTTATGGTAGCTATTTATTCGGCAATATCCCCTTTGTGAAACAACATTTTTCGCTTGTGATACTTGCAATTGTGTTATTGTCGCTCACCCCACCTTTTATTGAGGTGATTCGGCATAAATGGGCTGAGGTGGCTACACCCAAGCCATGATCTTCTGCTAATATGCTTTGAACTTCCTTAAACTACACCTATCTGGACAAATAATCTGAATTCGTGCACAATGCTTGCCTCCATTGACTTTAGGATAAGTATGACAAATGGCAGTGATTCTAGTGCTACATGGACCCAATTTGAACTTACTCGGAACACGTGAGTCGGATCATTACGGTCATGACACGTTAGAGAGTATTAATCATCAGTTGCTAACAATCGCAACTGACTTGGGACACTCTTTAAACGCATTCCAAAGTAATGCCGAACATCTTTTAATTGATCAAATTCAACAAGCGGCACACAATCAAACTGACTTTATGATCATTAATCCGGCTGCCTTAACCCATACCAGCATTGCAGTAAGAGATGCATTGTTGGCAGTTAACACGCCCTTTGTTGAAGTACATGTATCTAACATACAGCGCCGTGAACCCTTTCGTAGTCATTCTTATTTTTCCGATATTGCCATAGGAACGATTAGTGGATTGGGTTCACAGAGTTATTTGTTAGCGCTTCAATATGCACATTATTATTTAACACGACACAGATAAAGGAGCATAGAATAAATATGGCTATGGACATGCGTAAGATCAAAAAATTGATTGAATTAATTCAAGAAACCGGGATCGCTGAAATAGAAATTCGTGAAGGTGAAGAGTCGGTCCGTATTAGTCGAGAGAGTAACCGTATCGCGGCTCCCATGATGCCGATGACGTATCCCATGCCGGAAGCATCGCCTCAGACCCAACCTAGGCCGGTTGCAGCAGAACCGCAGCAGCCCCCTGTATCTCCCGCTGCAGCGTATGCCTCCAAACATACTGTCAAAGCACCGATGGTAGGTACTGTGTATTTGTCACCTTCCCCAGGTGCCAACGCATTTATTCAAGTAGGCCAAAGCGTGAAACAAGGCGATACACTCTGTTTGATTGAAGCAATGAAAATGTTTAATCAAATAGAAGCCGATAAGGCAGGTACGGTGACAGCTATTTTAGTGGATAACGGTGTGCCGGTTGAATTTAATCAACCATTAGTTGTGATTGAATAAATCAAGCGATGTCAGGGAATTAAGCCTATGTTAGATAAAGTGGTTATTGCAAATCGGGGCGAAATTGCGTTGCGTATTTTGCGTGCTTGTAAAGAATTGGGAATTAAAACCGTGGCGGTTCATTCAACAGTGGATCGAGATTTAATGCATGTGAGATTGGCAGACGAATCGGTTTGCATCGGCCCCGCACCTGCTTCAGGCAGTTATTTAAGCATTCCAGCCATTGTGAGTGCAGCAGAAATTACCGATGCCGTTGCGATTCATCCAGGATACGGCTTTTTGGCAGAAAATGCAGATTTTGCCGAACAAGTTGAAAAAAGCGGTTTTATCTTTATTGGTCCTCGTCCAGACAGCATTCGCCAAATGGGGGATAAGGTCGCTGCCATACAGGCGATGAAGCAATTAGGTATCCCGTGTGTGCCAGGCTCGAGTGAACCGATTGGTGATGATGATGCCGCTACGGTTAAAGCGGCGCGCGATGTGGGTTATCCTATTATTATTAAAGCGGCAGGCGGAGGAGGCGGACGTGGGATGCGGGTTGTTCATACGGAGTCTCATTTATTAAATGCCATTGCAATGACAAAAACAGAAGCCAGGGCTGCTTTTAATAATGATAAAGTGTATATGGAAAAATATTTACAAAATCCGCGCCATATTGAAATTCAAGTCATTAGTGATGGGCAGGGTCATGCAGTTCATTTAGGTGAACGAGATTGTTCTATTCAGCGTAGGCACCAAAAAATCATTGAAGAAGCACCTGCGCCTGGGTTGACTCAAGAACAACGTGAGGTCATTGGAGAGCGTTGTGCTCAGGCATGTCGCGATATGAATTATCGTGGTGCGGGTACCTTTGAATTTCTCTATGAAAACAAAGCGTTTTATTTTATTGAAATGAATACGCGAATTCAGGTCGAACATCCTGTCACTGAAATGATTACAGGGATCGATATTGTCAAGGAACAATTACGGATTGCTGCAGGTAACACGCTTTCCTTTAAGCAGTCAGATATTCAAATCAAAGGCCATGCCATTGAGTGCCGTATTAATGCCGAGGATCCGCGAACATTCATGCCATGTCCTGGTACGATTACCCATTTTCATGCACCCGGCGGCCCTGGGATACGAGTCGATTCGCATATTTATAGCAGCTATACCGTGCCTCCTTATTATGATTCTTTAATCGCTAAGATCATTGCCTATGGTGAGACACGTGAGAGCGCCTTGGCCAGAATGCGAACGGCTCTCGATGAAACGGTGATTGATGGTATTAAGACTAACCTTCCATTACATCAAGATATTTTAAGAGGTAATTCCTTCCAGAAAGGCGTGGTTAATATTCATTACCTTGAACAATGGCTGAATCTTTAATGCTTCATTCATTATTTGATCGAACAACGAACAGTGTGTATAATAGCTCTTTTAGGAAAGTTTAACTCTTTTTTGGAATCTTTTGATTTGAGAGAACACAATGACCACTAATACAACACAAGACTCAACCGAAACAAACTTAAAGGCAGTATCACCTTTTACTGTTGCGCATAAGAATCAACCTTTGCATGACAGCGTGCGTCAGGCGCTTGAGAGTTATTTCATACAATTAAAGGGTCAAGTTCCTAGTAATCTGTACGAACTTGTTCTCGCTGAAGTTGAAATTCCTTTGCTGGAAGCCGTTATGGACTATACAAAGGGGAATCAGTCACGTGCTGCCATGTTATTAGGCTTGAGCCGAGGGACACTCCGTAAAAAGTTAAAAATTTACGGTATGTTGACTTAGTATACCTTAAGATCGTCCCACCTCGTTAGGCTGATCACTTAGCCTAGTCAGGTTGGGAAAACGCTTGCAGTGGGTTTCCTGCAGGCTTTTTTTTTGTGGAAGTTGGCAATTAACACCGTAACGTGCAAAAACAGCTTTCTGCCGCGTTCTCTTCTTTCTTAGTCTCAGAGGTAGGGCATAGGATCGGCGGTGTGTGGTTCACTTTTTTCTGCATTTCATCGGAAATAGATTTTACAGCAGGGGAAACAGGAGGCGTGAAGGTTTCATGGATTTTCTGATGGCTGGAAGCAGTTGTCGAAACCGGTTGAGGGGTAACCCGCTGTTTTGATGAGGCTTCTGAGTGAGTTAACAGGGCGTGATGAGCGGATGGTGGAATAGGGCTGCCATGATACAGTTGCTTGGCTGCTGCAATACCGATACTGACCACAGCGGCTGCGCCAATGCCAAACGTTAACCAACCGGTTGCCGCTACCGTAAGCCCTAATACGTTGCTTGCTGCAGTCGTCGCAATCAGCACACCTGGTATGGCACCCAGACCGGTTGCCATTAAAGCAACGCCTGCCAAGACGCCAATTGTACCCGCCCAGAATTGCCATTTTTTATAGAAAGGAGGGTTGGGGTTGAGCAATCGCTTGACTGTAATAGAATCTGTGTGTGTGTAAAAATCTCTAATCAGTGCTGAGTTTGTTTCTATTTTTTCGATGGCGAAGCCCGTTTTTGTTAACTGAAATACAATATGCACACGGTCTAAGGTATAGGTCTGCTTTTTATTGTTTTTATCCGTGAGATGGTAGGTGGTGGATATATTGGTCGCATCAAAATAAACGGCGTTGTTTTTATAACTCATTGCTGTATTGGATTGGTTATTTTGCTCATTACAGAAAGAATAGGATCCGTCTTTCATGATAGAGTAAAAATGATAAATTAACATAAATCCTGTTAAATCCAAGAGGAATTGATTATACGATTTGATTAATCGATCAAAATTCACTTGTCCGATCTTAGTCAGGATAGCGTCTTTGATCTGGGTGTCATCCGTTTGCGTTCGAATGGTCTCCTCTTTTATCTGCAACTCGAATAAGTTAAGCCCTCTATTCACATCATTGAGCAGCGTCTTCAATAAGATAGCTTCTTCTTGTTCAGATAGCACTTGCCCCGGTTTTTGGATCAACAAATAGGTTTCGGACAGTCTTTTTTTTAATGACCGATCCAGTTCATGGGGTCGGATAGTATAAGTATATTGTCTGGTTTTCATGGATAGCGTGTACTGACTCAGTAGTGTTTGTGAATTTCACCGAGCTATTATATCGAGTTAGGCTTCACTTACTCTTATTTAGTTAACACAACGTAGCTAAGTGGACTGGTTTCAGGTACTATACCTGGCTTTTTTGGCTTTTTATAACGAATAGGTAATCAACCGTGTCGGAACAATTAAGAAATATAGCAATTATTGCCCATGTTGACCATGGCAAAACGACGTTAGTCGATAAATTATTACAACAAACGTCAAGTTTGGCTAAGAAATCGACGAATACGGAGCGGGTCATGGATAGTAATGATTTAGAACGAGAACGTGGTATTACCATTCTTGCTAAAAATACAGCCCTTAAATGGCGAGAGTACCGAATTAATATTGTAGATACGCCAGGGCATGCCGACTTTGGGGGTGAAGTAGAACGCATTTTATCGATGGTGGATTCGGTGTTGTTGCTGGTGGATGCAGTGGACGGCCCTATGCCTCAAACCCGATTTGTCACTCAAAAGGCATTTGCTCAGGGTTTGAATCCCATTGTGGTGATCAATAAAATTGATCGACCCGGCGCAAGACCGGATTGGGTGGTGGATCAAGTATTCGATTTATTTGATCGATTAGGCGCAACAGATCAACAACTGGATTTTCCCATTATCTATACCTCCGCTTTAATGGGTTATGCTAAGCGGGATCTGGCTGAAGAAACGACAGACATGACTGCCTTATTTGAATCCATTGTGAAATATGTCCCAGCGCCTGATGTGGATTTACAAGGTCCTTTCCAAATGCAAATTAGCACGTTGGATTATTCAAGCTATGTCGGCATGATTGGGATTGGTCGCATCAAACGAGGTCAAGCGAAAACGAATCAAGCCGTGACTATTATTGATAGCGAAGGCAAGACACGCCCAGGTCGAATCTTGCAAGTATTAGAATATCTCGGCTTAGAACGCAGTGAAGTGCCGGTTGCGAATGCAGGTGATATTATTGCGGTGACGGGCATGGATGCATTAAACATTTCCGATACACTGTGTGACCCCGCTAGGGTTGAAGGATTGACTCCACTTACCGTCGATGAGCCTACTGTTAGCATGACATTCCAAGTCAATACATCCCCTTTTGCAGGAAAAGAAGGGAAATTCGTGACCAGCCGAAAAATACGTGACCGGTTATATCAAGAGTTATTACATAACGTGGCATTGCGGGTCGAAGATACGGCGGATCCTGACAAATTTAAGGTATCAGGCCGAGGGGAGTTACATTTATCCATCCTAATTGAAAACATGCGTCGTGAAGGTTATGAATTAGCGGTGTCTCGCCCCGAAGTGATTGTCAAGCTGGTTGATGGTGAACCACAAGAGCCTTATGAAAGTTTGATCGTCGATATTGAAACCACTCACCAGGGTGCGATTATGGAAAAATTGGGTGGTCGCCGCGGCGAGTTGAAAAACATGATTCAAGATGACAAAGGTCGGGTTCGCCTAGACTATGTCATTCCAGCGCGTGCATTAATTGGTTTTCATACCGATTTCATGACATTAACCTCAGGCACCGGTTTGATTCATCATGTATTCAGTCATTATGGCCCTGCTGCCAAAGGTGATTTTGCCAAGCGTTTGAATGGCGTATTAATTTCAAATCAACAAGGTGTTGCCTTAGCCTATTCTTTATGGAATTTGCAAGAACGTGGGCGTATGCTCATTACTCCTCAAACAGAAGTGTATGAAGGCATGATTGTCGGTATCCATACGCGTGATAATGACTTGGTGGTAAACGTTTGCAAAGCAAAGCAATTAACCAATATTCGTGCGGCTGGATCGGATGAAAACATTTTATTGATTCCGCCTATTCAAATGTCGTTGGAACAAGCGCTTGAATTTATTGATGACGATGAATTGGTTGAGGTGACGCCAAACTCTATCCGTATTCGCAAAAAATTCTTGAAAGAGCACGAACGTAAGCGATCTTCAAAAAGCTAACAGAGAGCGTATCTGCGCGAGCGGTTTTTCCGCTCGTGACCGCCTGATGCGAGATTCCTCGCTCAGGCGGAAACCCTATTTTATTTTCTACTCGAGTCGTCATTTTAAGAAATCCTTAAGCCAATCTTGTTATGTTTTTTATCATGTTGTCTAAAAAATCAGTAACTCATCAGGGGCAAGGTATTCATGATTACATCCAGAGAGAGAACAATGTCTATCACCAAACCAGAGTGTGTTGACAGCTCAGAACGGTTAGGTGAATCTTCTAGCGCAACGAGTTTAAAAACAGAACCGCCCCAGTTGCCGGCAAACACGAGTTGTCCTGACGATTCTGCTGCACTCATTCAAGCGGTGAATGCAACGTATCCTAAATTAATGGATGTCGCAAAAACGCGTTTTATTGATGGTTATACTAACCATGACGAATTTATTTGTTTAGTTTTCGCTAATCACTTTTGTCAGTTGGAAAAAGAATTTTTGCTAATGCATGAGGTAAAAGAGAATAAAAAATTTATTGCTGAAGCATTTACCCTAGAAAGCGCTTATCAACTTTTAAGCAAATGCATTTCATATTTCTTACAAGAAATGCAAGAGAATCATTATAAGACATTGTCTGGCATGATTACGATGGAGAATATTCAATTTTTTGCTAAGCAGCTGTATGCTTCTGAGAAAGAACAAATACATGACATGTTACAAACAACAGACGAAGGTAGTTTTCTTCTTTCCTTGAGCTCTTCTCATCAAAAGATCCCACTGCTCATGATAGATGCCATATTAACTGCTGCAAAAGAGTATGCCATGACACCTGCCTTGTTAGAAAAACATAGCATTATCAAAAAATTATTTGTCGAAGAAAAAGAGGCTAATGCACCCTCCATTAGGTTGCGATATAGCCGTCACGGGCGTGCTTCCATCATTGACCCCCAATTTCCTTTTTATGATGCGAATACCATTACATTAGGAAAAAGTAGAAAAGTGATTGCATCTGCAGCACCACGAAAGATTGTAGATGTAGAAGCTTTTTTTGATTTAATTGTCCAAGAAAACGTGAAGCATATTAAACCCGTAATCGATTTATTACATCAGTCCGATAATCCAGAACAGATAAGAGATTGCCAGGATTATTTTTTCAGTAAAGCAGGAATGAAAAAAACATTTGGTCGATACATCGTTGTGGTTGAAAAAACGAAATATCATGTGAGCGAAACGGACAAACAACAAGGACGTGGCAAGAAAAAATGTCTTGAAATACTAAAGACACTTTCTTCTGATACATTACAAGCACTTTATCCTCATATGAATCGCAGTGCCAAATTTTATTTATTAATACAAAATACGGTAACCCAGAAAACGCATCGTGTTATCGTGCATTTTCATAAAACTAAAGACAATACACCACCTGTGAATGAAAATTCAACTGAACATGATGTGGAGCAGTTTTCAAAAGAATATCTATCATCTAAAAAAGAATTGATGTTGATTCATTGTGCCGCAGGAATTGGTAGAACTGGATTTACAGTGCTATTAGGATTTTTATTAGATGAAGCAGAAACTATTTTTGATCCACAATTAAGCGCAGAAGCAGCCGCAGATAAGATTGCCGAAATTTTGCGTTTAATTAGACAGACTAGGCCGCTTTTAGTCGTTACACATGAACAATATGAGCAAGCTATTCATACTGCGAAACGAATTTACGTGATGCAGCTAAAGTCAAAACAAGCTCAAGCGCAAGTGATGCAGGATTCCTCGCATCATGCTAGTCATTTAACCAGCTTGCCTATGACTTCTTCATTAAATAAATCAGACTTTATTGAAGTGAATATTGATTCTCCTGACAACGTACATTCAAACAATAACTCGGTATTATCGACTGAAAAACTTAATGCATTGCCAACCGTATCTCATTTGTCACTTTTTAAGGCGTATCAAGAAGCTTCTGTACTGCCTGATAAGAATGTGACTGAACATGTGGTTAGGTTAAGTCATGGGCAATCATAAGGCTTTATTTTCCTGCATACGTGCTTAAGTAGGTTTAATTGGATTTATCAATTTCAAGCGAGGTATGTATGGCACTTCCAAGAAATAGTAAAGAAGGAATCATTGAAAAAAATGCAGGGGAAGCATTTAGCGAAGAAGAATTTAACCAGGCTTTTGATGATTATCATGAAGCAATCTCTATTTTATCTACTGATCTTAATAACACACAACCTGTTTTATTAAACACACCATTAGGCGCTGCAGCAGCTTTTGAGAATGATCTTGATGATGAATTTAGTGATGAGTTTAAAGGAGCTGAACAAGCTGTATCCGTATTGAGTTTTTATCACGATAAGACAGCATTTATTGAAACTGTAAAAAAAAAATTACCTGATATATTAGCTGAAGCCAAAAAACAATTTTTAGATGGTTATACGAATCATGATCATTTTCTTAGTTTGGTTTGTGCTAAGTACATCTGTAAGCTGGAAGATGTTAACATTGATAGCTTAAAAAGCAGAAGCGATTGGAGTTTAATTTTTCTTATCAGTCAAGCTATTGTTAATGGAAAATTTCTTTATGCCGTAATAGATAGCATGAAGATGAATTTACAAACTCAGCAAGAAAAAATAGAAAATTTGATTACGGTAAACCAAATAAAGGCCCATACTAAAAAAATGTATGTTGGCAATAAAGATTATTTTGATAGCTATATTACAATAACAGGGCAAGGTCGTGAACTCATCAAAACAAATCGTTATGATAGCATTGAATTTGCTATGTTACATGCCGTTTATTTATCGGCGAAAACTTACAGTAGCGACCCTGTTCGACTATCCAATTATCCTATGATTGCAAAAATGTTTCCTGATAATGGGAACGAAAGTCCTATTGCGTTACGATTGGGGCTTCATTGTTCTATTTCAGATGCTACTTTTCAAAATTATAATGCGAATATGATTTCTATTGGTGGAAAGCGCAAAGTCATTGCTGCTGCTGCGCCGCGCTCACCTGGTGATGTAGCCACATTTTTTGATTTAATTGTCAAAAAAGATATTCGTCAGATTACGTCTGTTATTGATTCATTGCAGGGATATGAAACAAAGCGAGGTCATTTTGATAGCTATAATTATTTTTTCTATCCGAAAGGAACAGAAGTGAATTTTGGTCAGTATAAGATAAAAATTAACGATGTACAATATGAAAGGAGCAAGACAGATGTTGAGGAAAATCGCACTGAGAAACAATGTCTTGATATTCTTTTAACTTCTTCTAGTGATTCTATGAAAAAAATGTTTCCTCATATGAATCGTAGCGCGAAGTTTGAAATAACGATTACCGATCAAACGACAGGATATACTCATCCTGTTAAAGTTAATTTTCATAAAACAACGGATAATACTCCACCTGTGGATCATACGACGAGCCAGAGTGATTTGGAAAAATTTGGGGAGGAACATGATTTATCGCATAGTGAGCTCATGTTAATTCATTGCGCGGCGGGAATTGGCCGAACAGGATTTACGGTTTTCTTGGGATTTTTACTGGATGAAGCAGAAACTATTTTTGACATCAAGCTAACTGCCGAGGAATCAGCCAGAAAAATCATTTCCATTTTGCGTGATATTAGACAAATGCGACCATTATTAGTTGTGACGCCAGATCAATTTGATGAAGCTATTAATACGGCCAAAAAAATCTATATCATGCGATTAGAAAAACACATGTCACTGCAATATGGCATGTCGAGTAGCGCTTCATTTTTTTCGAACAGCTCACTTCGTTTAGAAAAAGGCGCCAATGATCAAGCTTATGATACGACGATGCCGTTTTTTGAAGGAAGGCCTAAATAGTGATGGTAGTCGTTTCTTGTAATAGGATAGAATATATCTTTTTTAAGAGATAAACCTTAGGGTTGGAGTAGGTTATGCCGTCTAATATTAAAAAATTAGTTACAGAACATAAGGTTGAATTCATTGATTTACGTTTTTCTGATTTGTCTGGCAAAGAACATCATGTCACTCTTCCTAAAGCTAAGGTAGATGACTTATTTTATGAACAAGGGAAAGTGTTTGATGGCTCATCGATTGTGGGCTGGTGTGAGATTAATCAATCCGATCTCGTATTAAAGCCAGATACGAGTACGGCCTTATTAGATCCTTTCTGCGAAGTACCTACTTTAATGATTCGTTGCGATATTATGGATCCTGTCACGAAGCAACCGTATTCACGAGACCCACGTGCCGTCGCTAGACGTGCTGAGCACTATCTCAGACAAACGGGTATTGCAGATACGTGTTACTTTGGTCAAGAAGTCGAATTTTTTGTATTTGATGATGTGCGTTGGAATAATACGATTAATGGTTGTTTCTATGAGGTGGATTCAACAGAAGCTTGCTGGAATAGGGGCAAGCGAATGGAAGAAGGTAATATGGGGCATAGGCCGCGGCTTAAAGGCGGTTATTTTCCGGTCCCGCCTGTGGATTCGTCGCACGATTTACGCTCGCTGATGTGTCAACGGTTGATGGAGGCAGGTTTAGTCCCTGAGGTTCATCATCATGAAGTCGCAACCAGTAATCAAAATGAAATCACGACGCGTTATAGTACATTATTGGTCAAAGCAGATGAAATGCTGCTGTTTAAGTATATCTTGCATAATGTGGCACATGCTGTCGGTAAGACAGTGACGTTTATGCCCAAACCCTTGGTGGGAGACAATGGCAGTGGATTACACTGTCACCAATCCCTTGCCAAAGAGGGCCAGAATTTGTTTGCTGGCGATCAATATGCGGGGTTATCTGAGATTGCAATTTACTACATTGGCGGCCTGGTTAAACATGCCAGGGCTTTGAATGCATTCACCAATCCGAGCACGAATAGCTACAAAAGACTGGTTCCTGGCTTTGAAGCACCCGTTACCATGGTGTACTCCGAAAGTAATCGCTCAGCTGCTATACGTATCCCTTATGTATTTAGCGCAAAAGAAAAACGCATCGAAGCTCGGTTTCCCGATGCCATGTCCAACGCTTATCTAGCCTTTTCTGCCATGCTCATGGCGGGTTTGGATGGCATTAAAAATAAACTACACCCGGGCGATGCGGTTGATGAGAATCTATATCACTTACCGGCGGATCGTGTTAAGGCATTACCTCATTTATGTTCCTCCTTAGAGCAGGCGTTGGATAATTTAGTGGCTGATCATGAATTTTTATTGGCGGGTAATGTATTTAATCGAGACTTAATTCACGCCTATATAAAACTCAAACGTGAGGAAGTGGAGCGGTTAAGTTCAGCAACGCATCCCATTGAGTTTGACATGTATTATAGTTTGTAAATGCGTTATCCGTGGTAGGGCTGGACCTATGAAACGAATCAAAATTGCCACATGGAATATCAATTCTCTCAGAGTCCGTTTACCGCATGTGTTGCAGTGGTTGCGAAGCGAGCAGCCTGATGTGTTAGCGTTGCAAGAGTTGAAACTGCCTACAGAGGATTTTCCACTGGCGGCTATTGCAGAGGCGGGTTATCAAGCCATTGTAAACGGGCAAAAAACCTATAATGGGGTGGCATTGCTTTACCGTCAGACTGTATCGGACGATACAGTTATGGATTTTCCCGGTATTGCTTTGGATCCACAGAGAAGGATGTTAGCCTCTACCATTGGTGGCATCCGAATTATTAACGTGTATGTTCCAAATGGTGAGGCGGTTACATCTGACAAATATCAATATAAGTTGGCTTGGCTAAAGCAATTGACGCATTTTTTGCGTGAAGAACTCAGTCAGTATCCCAATTTGCTCATCTTAGGGGATTTTAATATAGCGCCGGAAGAGATTGATGTTTATGATCCTGCTGCGTGGGAGGGACATGTGTTATTTAGTCCGCCAGAGCGTACGGCATTACGCAATATATTGGCATTGGGGCTATCGGATTGTTTCAGAGCAAAGAATGCAACAACCCAGGCTTTTAGCTGGTGGGACTATCGATTAAATGCTTTTAAACGGAATATGGGCTTGCGAATAGACTTAATGTTAGCGAGCCATCACTTAAGTAATAGGTGTTTAACTTGTGTTATCGATCAAAACCCCAGGGGTTGGGAGCGCCCCTCTGATCATGCTCCTGTGATAGCGGAGTTTTCAACTTGATTCGTGGCTCGCTCTCGGCTATGATTGCGAACCTATTTTGCTCAGGATTCATTATGAGGTTAAGTATGCGACAGGATATTCACCCTGAATATAAAGAAATAAAAGTGACATGTAGCTGCGGAAATTCATTTGTCACGCGTTCTACATTTGGTCGAGATTTGTTGTTGGAGGTGTGTTCTAAATGCCATCCTTTCTATACAGGCAAGCAAAAGATAGTTGATACCGAAGGTCGTGTGGATCGGTTTAAACAGAAATACAGCCGCAACAAAACTACCTCTAAGACAGAAACAACTAAAGATTCTACCAATAAGTCTTAATTTCTATTAAAAAATTGGGATCTTGAGATTGTTCCAAGCTCTTTGCATGAGCCACTGGCGGCTGTCCTTGATGATACAGTGATATGAGTCAGGGTGTGCCAGTGGTCTTTCTTCGTATGTTATCAAGGACATTTCTAACGTAACGCATAGGGAATTGTTTTGACGTATGGCTTTCGCTTGAATTGAAAAGCCTCAAATTAGGGTCTTGTTTGTTATAGCCTCTTGTTTGCTGTCATTTAAAAAAATGCTAGCCTATGTTAATTCATCTTAAGAATTTGCACATAGGCTTTTTTCTCGGTTTTACTTAACAACAAAAGGTTATACCGTGACAAATGATCTACAAAAAGCTGCACTACAATATCATGCCAGTTTCCCCGCAGGGAAGGTGGGTATCGTGTCAACCAAACCCACCGATACGCAATATGATTTATCCCTTTGTTATACGCCGGGTGTAGCGGAACCGGTAAAAGAAATTGCGCAAAATGACAAAGCGGCCTACTTTTACACCAATAAAAACAATTTAGTTGCCGTCATTTCAAATGGTACGGCCGTATTGGGATTGGGTAATGTAGGTCCTCTCGCGAGTAAACCGGTCATGGAAGGAAAAGCCGTTTTATTTAAGCGGTTTGCTGGCATTGATGTGTATGATCTTGAAATTGCTTGTGATGACCCACTTCTGCTGGCAGAAACGATTGGTCGACTCGCACCTACGTTTGGGGGGATTAATCTAGAAGACATTAAAGCACCTGAGTGTTTTATGGTAGAGCAAATTCTCAAACAAACCTTAACTATCCCCGTGTTTCATGATGATCAACATGGGACGGCAATTGTGATAGCGGCGGGCTTATTAAATGCCTTGGAATTGCAACATAAAACATTAGACGATGTCCAAATTGTTTGTGCAGGAGCCGGTGCTGCGGGTATTGCGGCAATGAATTTGTTAGTTAAATTAGGCGCCCAACGCGACCATATACTCATGGTAGATCGAATCGGCGTTATTCATACCGATAGAAAAGACTTAAATCGCTATAAACAAGAGGTTGCCATCAAAACAGCGAAACATACCTTGGTCGATGCCTTGGACGGAGCAGATGTCTTTATTGGCGTTTCGGGCCCGGGGTTAATGACAGTGGATATGTTAAAAAGCATGGCCACTAGGCCTATTCTCTTCGCTTTGTCTAATCCTACACCTGAAATCATGCCGGAGGTGGTACGAAGTGTGCGTGATGATGTGATTATGGCCACAGGACGAAGTGATTATCCTAATCAGGTGAATAATGCACTCTGTTTCCCTTATATCTTTCGCGGCGCACTCGATGTGTATGCTTCCTGTATTAACGAAGCGATGCAGATGGCTGCAGTGTATGCTATCAAAGAGTTGGCAAAAGAACCTGTACCGCCAGCAGTGCTTGAGGCGTACGGTATAAAAAAAGCAATGACATTTGGCCCAGACTACTTGCTTCCATTGCTTATTGACCCACGATTGAAAACCCATGTTTCTTCGGCAGTGGCTAACGCTGCGATTACCTCAGGTGTTGCGCAAGTTGATTCTTTCCGAGATAGTCAAGTCAATTTTTAGGGGATGCTGATATGGCAATTGATTATTTGGCAGTAGCACAACAAGGAGTAGTGAATAGGTTATCAAACACAACGCCATTGAGATCAAGATCCATTATTTTTGCTTGGTTAGTTTGCAGTTTGGGGGCATTTTATTATTGTTATGAGTATTTTTTGCGCATTTCTCCCAGCGTGATGATGCCTGAATTAATGAAAACCTATCATTTATCTGGCGCTGAAGTAGGGAGTCTATCCGCTTTTTACTATCATGCCTATGTTCCTATGCAGATTATCGTTGGTTTATTAATGGATCGCTATAGCCCTAGAAAATTACTCACATTGGCTTCTTTTTTATGCGCAATAGGGACTTTGTTGTTTGCGAGTGGTGAAAATATTACATTAGCTGAAGGAGGCCGTTTTTTGGTAGGCTTAGGTTCAGCGTTTGCTTTTGTCGGCGCACTGAAATTAGCAACGATTTGGTTGCCGCCTAATCGCTTTGCATTAGTGTCTGGTATCATTATGTGTTTAGGTATGATAGGCGCCATGGTCGGTGATATTTTATCAGGAGCGATGATAGCCGCAATCGGTTGGAAAGCGACATTGTATGCTTCAGCTGCTATAGGCGTATTATTAGCGATGGTGTTATGGAGTGTGGTTCGTGATAGTAATCCGCACTATGTCCAGCCTGATTTCGATCCTACTACGGATCATCACACGGCATTTGTCGGTTTATGGAGGGCTGTTCGTAATCCACAGCTATGGTTAAATGGCTTTGTGGGTTTTGTCCTTTATATTTCACTCTCTGCATTTGCTGAACTTTGGGGTATCCCTTATTTAGTGCAAGCGCATCACCTCTCTAGCACCGATGCAGCGAATGCAAATTCTATGATTTTTTTAGGCTGGGCCGTTGGCGGGCCGTTTTGGGGTTGGTTTTCAGATTATATCGGCCGTAGGCGAATGCCCATTATAGTGGGTTCAATCGGTGCTTTGGTTCTCATCTGTGTCATGTTATATTCCTCGATTGTCTCACGTTCCTTTATTTATGGACTACTTTTTGCGTTTGGGTTGTTATCAAGTGTACAAATCTTAGTGTTTTCAATTTGTCGAGAAGTGAATTCGATTAAGATTACTGGAACAGCGATTGCATTAACTAACATGATCGTCATGATAGGCGGGAATATTTTTCAGCCCGTGATAGGTAAAATCTTAGACATGGGGTGGGATGGAACCATGGTGGATGGTGCACGTGTGTATTCGGCGAATGATTATCAATTCGCATTGACCGTATTGCCCATTAGTCTCATTCTGGCGATTGTGGTGTCCTTTTTTATACGGGAAACCCACTGTCGTCACATATCACCTGAACTGTCGGGCTATCGACCCCGATCATTTCAAAAAACATAATAAAATCAAATTGTTATTTTTTGATTAAGGTTGTGTTAAGTTTTATCACTTACAATACACGCAGTCGTTAGCATCACATTTTGATTTGAACACAGAGTGCATGGATGCTTGAGAAAAGGTAACATCTCATGCATAAACGAATGTTTATTTTGATATTAACAAGTATTATTTTGGGGGTTGCATGCGGTATCGTATGTCCTCAAGAAGTATTGGCTATCCGCTGGGTGGGTACTGTATTTATCAATTTGCTTAAGCTGATTTCTCTTCCATTAATATTTTGTGCATTGGTTAGCGCCGTTACCTCAATGGGTAACATGAAACGATTGGGTCCTATAGGAATTTATACCGTTGGTTATGTACTACTCAGTGTTTCTATTGCTGTTTTAATTGGTTTAGTGTTGCTGAATGTATTTCAGCCAGGTCAAGGTGTTCCCTCCAGTTTCATTTTTGCCAATGCCACGCCAGCAGATTTAACACCGCTAGAATTTTCTTCTTTTCTCTTAAAATTATTTCCATCCAATATTATTGAAGCGGCAGCCAAATTTGAAATTATGACGATCGTATTATTTAGTATCGTATTTGCCATTGCTTGTTTATCTGCAGGAGAGACGGCCAAACCAGTGATTGAATTATTTACTGGGTTGCGTAATGTATTTGTAAAAATGATTATTTGGTTGATGTATTTAACCCCATTTGGTCTTTTTTCGTTGCTGGGTGCAGCTGTTGCTGAAGCGTCATTGCAGAATAGATTATTAGAAAGTGTGGGAGGAATGCTCTTTTTTATTTTGATTTTCCTAGGCGGTTTATTGTTTCAAGTCCTATGGCAATTATTGCTAGTTCAATGGGTTATTAAAAAAAGTTCCCGACAATTTCTTTCATCCGCTTCTAATGCCATGCTGGTTGCATTTGCTACCTCCAGTTCGATGGCAACGTTGCCTGTCACGTTGATTGTTGCAAAAGAACAAGAAGTCAGCGATGAAGTGGCGCGTTTTGTATTGCCATTGGCAACAACCATTAACTTGGCAGGAACGGCGATGTATGAAGCCGTATCTGCTTTGTTTTTTTGTCAGATATTAGGAATGCATTTATCGATTCTTTCACAAGTGGGCGTATTTCTTACCGCTATTGTGGCAGGTATGGGGGCAACAGGGATCCCAGAAGGGGGATTAGTGACCATGATTATGGTGTTACGTAGTGTGAATGTGCCTACTTCAGCCATTGCTTTATTGCTGCCATTTGATCGAATATTAGACCGATTCCGTACTATGACCAATGTCTGGGGTGATTTAGTGTGCGCAGTGACGGTTGACCATTTAGCAAAATTCAACAACTCAAAGCAAGCCAATAGATCACTTTTGTCTGAATTATCCGAAAGTACTTCAGTTTCAAGATAAATTACCGCCGACTTTTTTTGAGATAGAATTACAGAACGGCTTACTTGTGGTAAAGTTTGTAAATCATTTCCAACAAAAAAGGATGTTTATGATTCATAAAAAAGTTCGTTATGCTTTCGTTGTCATAATGGGAATAGGTATTACTATGGCAGAGGCAGAAGCGGGTTTCGGTGTATGTGGGTATGGCAAAGAAAATATTCCTTCGTTATCTTGTTCAGGTCCTGCCATGCTAAAAGATACCACAGTGACAGGAAATGCCAATGTAGCAGGTCCATTGAGAGCGGAATCTTCTTTGTTTGAG
>JAKBCU010000008.1 GCA_021807565.1 Pseudomonadota bacterium
CTTCATTTTGCAAGATATCCCTATCGTTATTTGAAAAACTTGCAGAATTTTAGCAGGAAATATTTTATTTGCTTCTGTTTTTTAAGCTGTCAGCGGGGTTTTTCAGGGGCGACTAACTATGGACAAGAGGAATGAAAAAAAAGGATCTATGTAATACAGAATCCATGCCGCACATCCCTAACACACCAACTGACTGGCTGTCTCATCGACTATATGCCCTGATGCATCTGGGTATACAAGACGCGCTCTGCCTGCACGGTTCACTACTATTGCCCAAGCCATCGTTTGATGTGAACAATACCAAAACGAGGCATTACCTGTCATGGGTTCTCCCCTGGCTGAAAAGCGAAGAAAGTTAAAGTTCCTTTGAAAAGAACGGAAATGTAACTCACCTTGTTTGCTTGGGAAGTCAAAGGGTTGGATCAGGGTAGTGTTCGTCGTAACGATATATCCGTTATTCCACTGACCAAAACAGCTTGTTTTATTTTGACTAGGGCATAATGTAATGGGTAGTTGCCGCATCATCGCTTCATGCCTGGCTAATTGAATGGCGTTCAACAGTTGATGGCTTTGCACATATTGTGTTGATCTTGGCCAAAATGACGAGAGCGATGGCAAGGTGACTACTGCAAGCACTGCTATGATCACACTCACCATTAAACATTCGAATAAGGAAAAACCTGCCACCCCTATTTTCCGACTGATCTCATATGAGGAAATAAAATGACATCGCGAATGGAAGGTGAATTCGTAAATAACATAACCAATCGATCAATACCAATCCCCTCACCTGCCGTCGGCGGCAAACCATACTCCAACGCCGTCACATACTCTTCATCGTATGGCATCGCTTCCTCATCGCCCGCCTCTTTTTCAGCCACTTGTTGACGAAATCGTTCCGCCTGATCTTCAGGATCGTTTAACTCGGAAAATCCATTAGCCACTTCTCGTCCTGCAATAAATAGTTCAAAACGATCCGTGACAAATGGGTTTTTATCGTTGCGCCTTGCCAGGGGTGATACCTCTGCTGGGTAATCGGTAATAAACGTCGGTTGAATTAACTGATGCTCAACCGTTTTTTCAAATAACTCTAATTGAATTTTGCCTAATCCATAGGAAGGTTGTACTGTAATCAGCTGTTTCTCAGCCGCCGCTTTAGCTGTCGCAAGTGAATTCAAATCAGCTGCTGTGAGCTCGGGATTATATTGCAAAATGGCATCTATCATCGATAACCGGATGAATGGCTGACTGACATCCAGCGTATGCTCTTGGTAAGTGATCATCGATGTTTGTAAAATCGTTTGTGCTAATTGACGAATTAAGGCTTCTGACAAATCCATGAGATCGTGATAGTCTGCATAGGCTTGATAAAATTCCAGCATCGTAAATTCAGGATTATGACGAGTCGATACACCTTCGTTTCGAAAATTTCGATTGATTTCAAACACACGTTCTAAACCACCCACCACTAAGCGTTTTAAATACAGTTCAGGAGCAATACGCAAATAGAGGGGCATATCGAGTGCATGATGATGCGTGACAAAAGGGCGTGCCGCCGCACCCCCTGGCAATACTTGCATCATCGGTGTTTCGACTTCAAGAAAATCGCGTGCCATTAAAAATTGACGAATACCATCGATCATTTTGCTGCGAATTAAAAAAGTCTTTCGAGTGGTTTCATTCACCAGTAAGTCTAAGTACCGCTGACGGTACCGCAACTCTTGATCCGTTATACCATGATATTTATCCGGTAACGGCCGCAGTGACTTTGTGAGCAATTCGATATGCGTCACACGTATCGATAACTCTCCCGTTTTTGTTTTAAATAATGCACCTTCTGCACCGATAATATCGCCTAAGTCCCACTGTAAAAACTGCTCATAGGTATCCGGTGAGACAGCATCTTGACGGACATACAGTTGAATTTGTCCCGACCTGTCTTGTAAATTGACAAAACTAGCCTTGCCCATTAAACGACGCGTCATGATTCGACCAGCCACTTTGACCAACCTAGGGGAGGATTCAAGTTGCTGCTCCGTTTGATCACCAACGCTTTGATGCAAATCCGCTGCTAAGGCATCCCGCCTAAAACGATTGGGATATAGGTAACCTTGCGCTCGAAGCTCCGCTAATTTAGTGCGACGTTGCAAGATAAGCTCATTCGTGTCTATTGCTGTATTGTCATGTTGTGCTGTCATAATCTAAAGTCCACTTAACAAGCTTGCTTCAATAAATGTATCTAAATCGCCATCCAACACGGCTTGTGTATTGGCGAGTTCAATACCGGTACGTAAATCTTTAATTCGAGACATATCGAGTACATAAGAACGTATTTGACTACCCCAGGTTATGCCCAGTTTACCCGCTGCAAGTTCTTGTTGTTTTTCCTCTCGTTCACGCAAGGCTAATTCATACAGTTTGGCGCGTAATTGACTCATGGCAGTAGCGCGGTTTTTGTGCTGAGAACGATCTGACTGACACTGTACCACAGTATTAGTCGGAATGTGAGTGATGCGTATCGCTGAATCCGTCCGGTTAACATGTTGACCGCCGGCACCACTCGCTCGATAAGTATCAATTCGCAAATCCGCTGGATTCATATCCACTTCAATGCTGTCGTCAATTTCAGGTGAGACAAAAACGGAAGCAAACGAAGTGTGGCGTTTGTGATTGGCATCAAACGGCGATTTCCTGACTAAACGATGCACGCCAGTTTCAGTTCTCAGCCAGCCATAAGCGTAAGGTCCTGTCAATTTTACTGTAGCACTTTTAATACCGGCCACATCGCCTGCTGACACTTCAATTAACTCCACTTGAAAACCGTGACGTTCACCCCAACGCAAATACATACGCAAAATCATATTGGCCCAATCTTGCGCCTCTGTTCCACCGGAACCCGATTGAACATCCATATAAGCATTATTTTGATCCAATTCACCCGAAAACATACGCTGAAATTCAAGTTGTTCAATGGAACGTGTGATGCGGTCTAACTCAGTCATGACTTCTTCAGCAGAAGTTTGATCATCTTCTTGCACTGCAAGATCAAATAAGTCGGCCGCCTCTTGCAACTGAACCGTTAACTGATCCATGGAATGAACCACCGTCTCAAGCGACACCCGCTCACGACCTAGACGTTGGGCTTTTTCAGGTTGATTCCAAACAGCAGGATCTTCTAACTCTCGAAGCACTTCTTGCAGCCGTTCACCTTTTTGATCAACCTCAAAGATACCTCCGAACATCATCTAAGCGTTTCGTCAAGTCTTTGATGCGTAGTTGTACTGAAGTGACTTCAACTGACATGGTGCAACTCTCTTTTTAATGGATAGCGATAGGGTTAAAAATTTTATGCTTCTTATGGATATCATGCAACCACTCTTGCATCGTCAATGACTTAATGCTCTCTCGTCGTTTGAAATGCTAACTGCGGCCATCTTTCCATCGTCAAATGAAGATTGACTCTCGATGGCGCAAGATAGGTTAACTGATTGCTGCCATCGAGCGCTAAATGATCAAACGCTTTATGTTTAAATTCTTCTAATAAAGCGGCATCACGACAAAACACCCAGCGAGCAGTCACCACTGAGACTGCTTCGTAAACACATTCAACATGATATTCATGTTTTAATCGATAGGCAACGACATCAAACTGTAGCATGCCCACCGCGCCTAAAATCAAGTGATTGCTATTCAATGGTTTAAACAATTGAGTAGCGCCTTCTTCACATAATTGTTTTAATCCCTTTTGTAAGGCTTTTAATTTGAGCGGATCTTTTAATCTCACCAATCGAAATAATTCTGGCGCAAAATAAGGAATGCCCGTAAAGGTTAACTGTTCACCTTCAGTAAACGTATCACCAATTTGAATGGTGCCATGATTATATAACCCAATGATATCGCCAGGCCAAGCAGTCTGAATATGTTCTCGATCTGAGGCCATAAATGTCAGTGCGTGACTGATTTTAACGTCACGCTGCAAACTGACTTGATACAGTTTCATGTGTTGTGTGTAGCATCCTGAACAGATACGCAAAAAAGCAATTCGATCCCGATGAGCCGGATCCATATTAGCTTGAATTTTAAAAACAAACCCTGTGAATTTTTCTTCGGTAGGTAACACTTCACGTGTTTTGGTTTCACGTGATTGAGGCATTGGCGCATAATCAGCAAATGCATCCAGCAATTCTCTCACACCAAAATTATTCAGTGCAGAGCCAAAAAAAACGGGTGTTAGGGTTCCCTCTAAAAAAGCCGACTGATCAAATGAATGACTCGCACCTTTCACTAATGCCACCTGCATTTTCAGTTCGGCGGCCAGCTCTCCCAGTAAATCATCTAACTCAGGATTGGTTAATCCATGAATTGTCTTTCCCTCTTGTTGAATGGCATTTTTTCCTGGCTCATACAAATACACGGCATCTTCATAAAGATGGTATACACCTTTAAAATCCCGTCCCATCCCAATTGGCCAAGTAATGGGTGCACATTGAATGTGTAATAGTGTTTCAATTTCATCTAAGAGATCAATGGGATCACGGCTATCGCGATCCAGTTTATTGATAAAGCTAATAATAGGTGTATGACGCAACCGGCATACATCCAGTAATTTGATCGTGCGTTCTTCTACACCTTTAGCAGCATCAATCACCATTAAGGCTGAATCAACTGCCGTCAGTGTACGATAGGTATCTTCCGAAAAATCGGCATGCCCTGGGGTATCCAGTAAGTTCATCACATAAGAACGATAGGGAAACTGCATGACCGAGGTAGTCACTGAAATGCCTCGTTGTTTCTCTAACTCCATCCAATCTGAGGTAGCATGTTTTGATGCCTTGCGTCCTTTGACAGTACCCGCCAATTGAATAGCACCGCCAAATAATAATAGTTTCTCAGTTAGCGTTGTTTTGCCCGCATCCGGATGGGAAATAATCGCAAAAGTACGACGTTTAGCTAGTTGTTTCATCAGTTCAGACATACGGACATCGTTAGCACAGGAATAAGATACATCAGTGGCGCTGATTCTAGACTAATTTTCAAAATTCCCCAACTCTTTTGCAAAAACCAAGGCATCTTCATGAGCACTCAAAGTAGGGTAATAATTTTTGCGTTCGCCAATTTGTACAAAGCCCACTTTATCATACAGGGCAATGGCGCTTTTATTAGAACAGCGTACTTCCAAATAAGCCATAGAATCCCCATGGAGCTTTGCCTGATGCAGTGCATAATTCAGGAGCTTTAATCCAAAACCACGCCGCTGGTAGTGAGGATGAATACATAAATTTAATATATGTAATTCATAGGCTATGACAGAAACAATAATGAAACCGACCACTTTCTGATCTAAATCAATGACCCAAGCATCATAATTGAATGACAAACATCGTTTAAATACATCAGCAGACCAGGGAACAACTTGTGCCGCATATTCAATCTCGATGACTTGCGTCAGATCAGAATCCATTAAATTTCGCAGCATGTCGTTGGCTTAGGATGAGAGTGGGAATAGTACGCTCATTGTAGTAAGTTTAACTGACTCCGTCAAAAATAAAAGGAATAAACTATGAGCTATCGCTTAACAAAAATCTATACTCGCTCCGGCGATGATGGTCAAACGAACTTAGGCAGTGCGGATAGATTGGCAAAAAATCAACCCAGGATTGAGGTGCTAGGCACATTAGATGAACTGAATTGCGTCATCGGGCTGGTTTTGTCAGCCCCAACGCTTCCCCCTGATGTGCATGCTTGTTTATCACAGCTTCAACATCAATTATTTGATGTGGGCGGTGAGCTTTGCCCTCCTTATCACATTGTCATGACTGATAACAACATTGCCTGGTTAGAACAAACAATCGATCGATGGAATGAAACACTCTCTCCGTTGACCGAATTTGTTTTACCTAAAGGCAGTTTTGCCGTGGCAAGCTGCCATTTAGCCCGTGCCGTCTGCAGACGTGCTGAACGTTGTTTGGTCGGCTTAATGCAGCAAGAAAAAATCAATCCCGATCTATTACGTTACATGAATCGATTATCCGATCTGTTATTTGTGGCGTCTAGAATCTTGGCCAAATCGGATCCGTTGGCAGAGGAAGTATGGAAACATGAACGAAACAAAGCGTGACTTATGTCTCGGGGAACAGAAAGGAAATATTCAATTCTAATTGCCAATTAGGGCCAATTTGCGGTGATTTGACGTTACGATAGGCTTGCACCGATGCATTCATGGCTTGTTTCCCGATTGCAAAAACATGCCCTGCGCCTATCCCAAAAGGAACAAGCCAGCGATTATTGCCTGATGCTTTCCAATTAGCCGATAACGTTGGCTGGCTAGTCACATACCATCCATGTGGAAAATTATAGTTGATAAAATATTGAAATTGAAATTGATTGACGTCGGGTCGACTCGATTGCCCACCTATCGACCAGACATTAAAAGCTAACACGCCAACCACCCAATTATTTGGCATCATTAAAACAACCGCAGAAGGCCCTAAACTATATTTGCCTTGTCCCAATTGCGGATGATTTGCCGTAGGCAATACCATGGTCGGTCCTATACCCCAAATAAGTGGGCCGGGATGTGCAGGTGACAAATAGAGTGTTGGATTGATGTCACCTGTACCAGTGATATAACCCTCTCCACTGAATAGATTAGGTTGATTCATCAAGGGAATAATCGTGCGGCTAATGATATTCCATGAACTGCTCAACGAAAAAGGAATGACGGGTTTGATGTCCAAAATATATTGGACGCCCTGGCCTGTACCATATCCATAATTAATATTGTTATTAAATGGAATAGTCACCATTTTTTCAACGGGATTTTGCGTCTTTTTGGCTAAATCGGTTGCGCTATCCGCATAAGCAAAACGGGACAGAATACAAAGGATAGCAATGAGTAATCGTTTTGTTCCTACGTGAGTATTCATGCCCGTTTATCCCCTTGTTATTTCCTATTCATCAAGGTCGCGGTCATATCCATTGTATAAGGTACTGGTGACTCTAATGGCATTTTTAACCTTGCGGCATGCTCTGAAAAATCGAGCTTACTCATCGTAACTCCTCGGATGGTCATGTCATGATACGTTCGGTAATAAAACATTTTATGCGATAAATCTTTAAAAACTACCCATTGCGTGAGCTCGGCTAATTCTTTGCCATTTGTCGTTGCCCGCGATAACCCAATGGGGATATCAACATTATTTAATAAGTGTTGCGCTAGATTCAGTCCACTCACTGCATCCGGTACAGGATAGGATACGTGTGACATAAAGGCCATTTTAGTAAAACGTGAAGGCGGACTAATATCACCCGGCAACCCCAGCATCCCAGTTCCTTGTCCTGTAGCAGCATACGTGATGCCATTGATCACGATAGGTTTAGGATCATAAGGAGATAGATTGAGATAATTACGAAGCGCAACGACTTGCCAATCATAAGTGGGTGAATTCGTTAGTATGCCAATGCTATCAAATACATTCATGTTTCCATTCACAAATTCTACGATAATTCCTTTTCCTGAAGCATCATAGATTGCAGCATGCAAGGGAAAAATGATATTTCCTGCAACAGGCAGCGTTTTTTCAAAAAAATAGACGCTGCTTAACGCTTGACGTACTTCATCCACCGTTTTGAAATTACTGAGCACCCAATCGCCGAAATGATAATAAGGAACAGCTTGATTTTCTTTTCCTGCCGGGATCGTTTGATACTGTGTTTCACCGGGTAAATATAAATACTCAAATGATAACCCTTGCTCATTCATACCATCCACAGCAAAATCTTGATCTAAGCCATCCACAAAAAGATAGCCATATTTCGCTTTCCAAGTTAATCCGGGTTTATTGTCTGGGGTCGTCATGGTAAATAAACGATTACGGTTCGAACTGCGTAAGGTAGACTGCAAATCCATGGCAAATTCCATGCTACGTGCAATGATCACCGTCTTATCGTTGGCAATAACGCGAACATCGGTACAGGCACTGGCATTCATTGTCATCATGAATGAGACAATGAATGCGCCTAGCATCCCAATCGCACCTTTCTTCATTGAAAACACCTCCGTGTGGTTAAATTCTTTTACACGCCCATTACTGCTCTAGCATAGTAGAATGCTTGGTAACTTGTCCATTTTCAATTACTTCTTTTTTGGTAAATATAAGTCCGTAATCGTTCCTTCAAATACCTCTGCTGCAAGTGCCACGGTTTCTGAGAGTGTAGGATGCGGATGAATAGTTAAACTGACGTCCTCGATATCACAACCCATTTCGATGGCAAGACCCACTTCAGCAATGAGTTCTCCCGCATTAGGACCAACGGCAGCGCCGCCTAACACACGATGTGTCGTTTCATCAATAATGAGTTTGGTTAACCCCTCATCGCGACCCATACTGAGTGCGCGACCACTCGCTGCCCAGGGAAATACGCCTTTTCCATAGCGAATACCTTTAGCCTTGGCTTCCTGCTCAGTAAGACCTACCCAAGCAATTTCAGGATCGGTGTAAGCCACACTTGGAATGCATTTCACGTCAAAATAATGTTTCATGCCTGCAATCACTTCAGCGGCTAAACGACCTTCTGGGATCGCCTTGTGGGCTAACATAGGATTTCCACATAGATCACCAATGGCATAAATATGTGGAACATTGGTCCGCATTTGCTTGTCCACTGCAATAAACCCACGTGCATCTACGTTAACACCCGCTTTATCCGCCGCCAGTTGATCGCCATTGGGACGTCGTCCCACAGCCGATAAAATATGATCGAAACGTTCTGGTTTGGCAGGTGCATTATCGCCTTCAAATGTCACCCATAACCCGTCTTTTTTCGCTTCGACCTGAGTCACTTTTGTTTTTAATAAAATTTGTTTATATTTTTTTTGAATACGTTTTTGTAATGGCATCACAATGTCTTTATCCGCGCCAGGAATAATCTGATCCATGAGTTCCACAATGGTGATGTCTGCGCCTAATGCATGATACACCGTTGCCATTTCTAAACCGATAATACCGCCACCCAGCACGAGCATCTTACCCGTGGTTGCTTGTAACTCTAATGCGCCTGTTGAGTCTATAATACGCGGATCATCCGGTAAAAAAGGCAGTTTAACGGGACGAGAACCTGCTGCAATAATGGCTTGTTCGAAACGAATAGTGTGTTTGCCTTTGGGGCCTTCCACAACGATGGTATTGCTTGAGACAAACTGACCAACGCCTTGGAGAATGTCAACTTTACGTTGTTTAGCGAGCGTTTTTAAGCCGCCTGTTAAGCGAGAAACGATTTTATTTTTCCATTCAAGTAATTTTTTTGAGTCAATCTTAGGTTTATTAAATGAAATACCACAATCCGAAACCGCCTCTGCCTCATCAATCACTTTCGCTGCATGTAATAACGCTTTTGAGGGAATGCAACCGACATTTAAACAGACACCGCCAATGTTCTCATAACGCTCAATTAAAATGACTTTTTTACCCAAATCTGCCGCCCTAAATGCCGCTGTATAACCGCCCGGACCGCTGCCTAACACCACCACTTCGGTTTGTAACTCGCTCATTTTTTTATTCCTCTTTCTACAATAACAAATTTCGAATATCCGACAACAGATGGCTTAAATACACAATAAATCGGGCGCCATCAGCACCGTCAATCACACGATGATCGTATGACAATGACAATGGCAACATCAAACGGGGCACAAAGCCCCCTTTTTCATAAACCGGCTTATAAGATGATTTAGAGACACCTAAAATAGCCACTTCAGGTAAATTCACGATAGGCGTGAAAGCGGTACCGCCAATTCCGCCTAAACTGGAAATGGAAAAACAGCCCCCTTGCATATCATTGACTGTGAGTTGTTTAAGACGTGCTTTGTCGCTCACTGCATTTAATTCTTTTGCCAATTCCATTAAACCTTTTTTATCCACATCACGAATCACTGGGACCACTAACCCATCGGGTGTATCCACTGCTACCCCAACATGAAAATATTGTTTCATAATCAAGGTGTCACCCGCTGGATCCAGTGATGCATTAAATTGCGGAAACGCTTTTAATGCTGCCACGGTCGCTTTCATAATAAAAACAAGCGGCGTCAGTTTTATTCCTTGTTTTTCAAATTCACCTTTTTGTGCTTGACGAAAATCGTCTAATGCGGTGATATCGGCTTCTCCAAATTGAGTGACATGCGGAACCAGTAGCCAATTACGATGTAAGTTTTTCCCCGATACTTTTTTAATTCGAGACAAAGGCTGTAGCGAAACGGGTCCAAATTTAGCAAAATCCATTACGGGTGCGGCAGGTAATCCTGTATTCGTTTGCGTGGTTTGAGGCAAGCTCAAACGCAATTTAACATAGGCTTGTATGTCTTCTTTTAAAATACGTTGCTTGGGACCCGATGCTGTCACGTCACTTAAATTCACTCCCAATTCACGTGCTAATTTGCGCACGGCAGGACCTGCGTGCACATCGGCATGGTGACCCGCCGGCATCACTGTTCCACTTTGTGGTGAAGACGTAGTATGTTCAGGGGTTGGTGCAACGATCTCACTCTCAACAGGGGCGTTCTCTGGTTGATCTGCTTGAGAAATGGCTGTATTGTTTTCTTTTATCGCATGCGCTGTCTCTAACACTAATATCGGTGAACCTTGCGATACAGTATCACCTACTTTTATTTTGATTTCTTTGACAACACCTTCATCCGAAGAAGGCACTTCCATCGTCGCTTTGTCCGATTCGAGAGTCATCACCGGTGTATCGATATGGATCGAATCACCCGCTTTCACTAACACTTCAATGACAACCACATCTGTCGCGCCGCCAATATCAGGCACTGTCACCGTTTTATTTGCCAATGGTAAATCCTCCGTTTGATAATCAGACTGTCATCGGGTTAGGCATGTCAGGATCAATACTATATTTCTTCATGGCCGCTGTCACTTGACTTGCTTCAATCAAGCCATCTTTCGCTAATGCATAGAGAGCAGCGATAACAATATGATAACGATCGACTTCAAAAAAATGACGAAGCTTTTCACGCGTATCACTACGTCCAAATCCATCCGTACCTAATACAAGATAAGTGCGGGAAATAAAGGGTCGAACTAAGTCAGGATAAGCTCGCACATAATCGGTTGCAGCAATAATAGGGCCTTGATGTTTAGCTAAACAAGTTTCAATATAACTCACCCGGGGTGTTCGTTCAGGAGCATATCGGTTTATTCGTTCTATATTCAAGCCATCACGACGTAATTCACCAAAACTCGTGACACTCCAACTATCAGCCGCCACGGCAAAATCCTTTTCCAGCAGTTCTGCTGCGGCAATGACTTCACGTAAAATAGCACCGCTACCTAACAATTGCACTTTTATTTTCGCTTTGCCTGCTTTTTTAAATAAATACATGCCGCGAATAATACCTTCTTCTATGCCTTTTGGCATGGCAGGCTGCACGTACTTTTCATTCATTGCCGTCACATAATAGAACACATCTTTGTGTTGTTGATACATTTCATCTAAGCCATGCTGTATGATGACAGCCATTTCGTAACCGAAAGCAGGATCATAAGCACGACAAGTGGGTACCGTTGATGCAGACAATAAGCTAGAACCATCCTGATGCTGCAGCCCTTCACCTTCTAATGTCGTTCGTCCCGCCGTTGCACCAATTAAAAAACCGCGTGCACGCATATCTGCTGACGCCCAAATTAAGTCGCCCACGCGTTGAAAACCAAACATGGAATAATAGGTAAAAAACGGTATCATCGTCACCTGTGATGTGGAGTACGATGTTGCACCTGCTATCCAAGAGGCCATACAACCGGCTTCTGTAATCCCTTCTTCTAACAATTGACCATCCACTGTCTCACGATAATACATTAATTGTTCTTTATCTTCCGGCGTATAAAGCTGTCCAACAGGCGAATAAATCCCGACTTGACGGAACAAGGCTTCTAAACCAAATGTTCTCACTTCATCGGAAAAAATCGGCATAATACGAGGACCTACGATGGGATCTTTTAACAATACGCTGAAAATGCGGCCCAGTATCATGGTCGTAGACATGGTTCGATCGCCGGTTCCTGCCAGCACGGCGTCAAATGCTGCTATATCAGGCACTTTTAATACTTCATCGGGTACAACACGTGACGGTAAATAGCCATTTAACTGAGTTCGCTTAGCGTGTAAATAGCGCATCACAGGTGTGTTGTCATCTGGCTTATAAAATTCGAGCGCCACGACTTGCTCATCGGTTAATGGTAGATTGAAACGATCGCGAAACGTTTTTAATTCATCCTCTTTCATGTCTAAATGATTATGTGCGATATTACGCCCCTCAGCACCATGCGTTCCCAATCCATACCCTTTGATACCTTGCGCCAATATCACCGTTGGCTGACGTGTCTGCTGGATTGCGGAATGATATGCAGCATAAATTTTTACAGGATCATGACCACCTCGAGTCAAATTAGCTATTTGATCATCGGATAAATCGGCAAATAAAGCTTTTAGCGCTTCGTTCGTTCCACATAAAAAATCACGCGTATAAGCACCGCCACGCACATAGGCCGTTTGCAAATCGCCATCGACACATTCTGTTAATCGTTGCAATAATAACCCTTTTGTGTCTTTAGCAAACAGCTCATCCCAAGGCGTTCCCCAAAGCACTTTAATCACGTGCCAACCTGCGCCTCGAAATAATCCTTCGAGCTCTTGAACAATTTTACTATTGCTACGCACCAAACCATCCAAGCGCTGCAGATTACAATTAATGACATAAATCATATTATTGAGTTGTTCGCGAGCCGCCATGGCAAGCGCTGCCATAGACTCAGGTTCGTCCATTTCACCATCGCCACAAAATACCCAGACTTTACGATTATTGGCCGCAATCAGTTTGCGATTTTCTAAGTATTTTAAAAACCGTGCTTGATAAATGGCTTGTAAGGGCCCTAAACCCAGTGAGACCGTTGCAAATTGCCAAAACGATGGCATTAGCCAAGGATGCGGATAGGAAGACAATCCGGGTTGTCCCACCTCTTGACGAAAATGATGTAATTGCTCTTCAGACAGTCGTCCTTCTAAAAAAGCACGTGCATATAATCCTTCAGATGAATGACCCTGAAAATAGATTAAATCACCTGGCTCGTTGGCCGATGCCGCTTTAAAAAAATGATTTAAACCAACTTCATACAACGTCGCGATGGATGCATACGAGGATAAATGACCGCCAACGCCACCGGCGTTTCGCTTGGCGCGAAGCACCATCACAATGGCATTCCAGCGATGAATCGCTTCCAGTTGTTTTTCCAACTCGAGATCACCTGGATAACTCGGTTGCTGGGATATGGGAATGGTATTCAGGTAAGGTGTATCCTGACCGCCCACTGGACTGACGTAACCGAACTGTTCATGCAATTTTGTTAAAATAAATTCAGCGCGTGAACTGCCTTCATTGCGTAGTAAGGATGCAAATGCATCTAACCACTCTTGAGTCTCGATTGGATCACAATCTGCTATAGATTTTGCCATGTCATGCCCTCGCCTTTTTTGTATTTTAACTCAATTACTGAAAAGCCCCCAGTTAACATGAGCTTTTTGTATTTTTTTAGTCCGTTTTACGCGCATAAATCTCTATGTTGGGTAATGTTTTCACTAGTCGATAATGCCGCCAATGATCTTTAAATAGGCTATTTTGTGAAAAATAAGCAATATAATCCTGACTCGAATGAATGCCGTCTAGTTGAGTGTCTGTGCCTATCAATATAAGATCGGGATTAGCCCTGACCATATTAGCTGTGACACGCTGGATAAAATCCTTTTGATCAGATACTACGTGACGCAGCAAATCGGGGTGAGCCTGCCCCGCCCGTTCGGCTGCCACTAATCCTTTTAACTCCCAAAAAGAGGGAAACTCACTTGTATAAACCGCCCCGGCATATTCGCTCAGCATGGTACACTCATGATGACTTGGAATACAGTAGATTTTCGGATGTACCGCATAAAATTGAACAAATTGAATTAAGCGAGTTTGATTGAGATTATGAATATGTCTTGAGGGCACCGCATAGATCAGATAGGCGGCATACAATGGCGATATAAAAACCGCTGACGCAGCCAATAAAAGAAGCCCTGCTGCTTGCACTTTTTTAACAAACGTACTCGCGCTGCCAATCCATTCCTGCGCCAACTCGCCTAAGAGTAAAGCAAACAAACAACATGCCATGCCCACAGCGGGCAAGGTATGATAATACCAAGACGATCGCGGCACAATAAAAGCCAACGTAAAACCCACTAAACTCAGCCAAAAAACACGGGCCAATGAGGTATTTTGATAGGAAGATGCAATGCAACTCGCCGCTATAATCGATAACACACAATAAATCGCACTAGGCCTGGAAAACATCGCTCCCCAAGTCTCTTTTGATGCAATAAAATAATAACGTGAGACAAGAGGTAATATCACTTCAATGTAATCACGTTGAAAACGATAAATGGATACTAAATAAATGGGTAACAGCATACAAATCATCACATTCTCTACTCTCAACCACGAAAAAAATCGCCGTGAGTTGAGCATCCCATAGCATTCAACGAGCACTAATGGAATGAGAAAAAAAGGTTTTAAAGCAAAACCCAGTGCCGCTAATAAGCCAATCATCACTGCATAAAACGGTTTGATAGGCGAAACTGACGTGAATCGTGCTGCTGCCAAAAACCAATAAGGCATGGTTAAAATCATCATCATATGTTCACGTTGTGCAAATTGATTCGCTGGCAAAAACAATAACACTAGGATGATCATGACCAGCAACCCGCCACGAACCAGAGGTTGTTGCTCTAACAGTGTTGTTGCGCATCGATCGGATAAAAATAAACTGACTGCCACTAATATCATCACATAGACCCGGGCAATGACATACTCACTGCCCTGACTGATATTGGCTATCCATACAATCGGCATATAAAGATACAGAATCATGGGTGGGTTGGTTTCAAAAAATTGCGTTGAGTAACTCCCACCTGCCGCTAATTTTTTGGCGGCATGAATCAGAAAACCCACATCCCCTTCCAAAAATAATTGACTTTGCAAGCCATAGGCAATGACTATCGCCACCAAAAACAATCCCCACACATAGCTGATTGTCCGCAAATTATGAGACATGATTGGCTCCTTGCCTTGCCTGATCAATCGCACGACACATTTCTTCGGCACCTAATAAAATCCGTGGCCCTGCACGCTCTACCCAATCCGGGTGTAGTGCGAATATAAAATGACGTTTCACGGCATCAATGCGCTGCCAATGCTGCCAGGAAACTTGCCCATTGTCCGGTGAGGCAGCACCCAGGATAACGAAAGGATTTTTCAACAAAACCGCTTCCATACTCACGTTGACTGCACTTCCCGTTAAATCGGCAAACACATTTCGCCCTCCACATAATTCAATTAATTCATTAATCCAACTGCGACGTGTGATTGTCATCAAGGGTGAAGGCCATACTTGATAAAAAACGGAAATCGGTTGTTTACGTTGATAGCGTTGTTGAAGTAGTTCATACCGGTTGGAAAAATCGTTTGCTGCAGCGACAGCGATCGAATCAGTACCAGCCAAACAGCCGAGTCGTTTCAAAGTCGATGGAATATCGCTCAGCCGACGTGTGTTACTGAAATACACAGGCATACCTTTGTGAATGACTTGCTGCGGAATCGTTCCCGAAAACCAAGTGACAATCAAATCGGGTCGTAACATCAGCAAACGCTCTATATCAACATGATTCACGTCGGCAACAACAGGCAGACGAGTCGCACCTTCAGGATAATCTGAGTGTCGCATCACTCCTACCACCGCAGAACCAGCCCCTGCTGCAAAAACTAATTCTGTTAAATCAGGTGCTAAACTGATAATCCGTTTAGCAGGATGAGCCAGTGCGACAACACGTCCTTCATCATCCAGCACCTCACATCCATAGACAATCGATATGTTAAGGAGAAACCCTAGTAAAAAAGCGAATCGCATAAGCTCATGACACTAAGAGTACTGCCACAGCCAGAATCACTAATCCCATCACGAATACTCTATCTAATAACGATAACGCTTCTGCTTCAGCCACTCCACCTTCAGCGATGTGGGATTGTTCCACCACATCGAGTGCAGCAAGACCACACTCCGTTAGCATCGGATGATTCGAGTCTATCCCTTTTAGTACATGATGCTTCCAACAAATAAATGTATCGGTAAAATGGCCGCCTAACGTAAATAAAAAGGTAAATACCCGGATAGGCAGCCAATCCAGCACGTTCTGAATGTCAGCGGCAATGGATGTTAAACCCAGCGGCGATTCTTTAGCACATAGTGTCATTAAACGGTACAAGACGGCTCCGATAGGACCTATTAAGACAAACCAAAATATTACCGCAAAAATTCGCTGATACGCTGTCTGAAAAATGACATTGATGAACGTACGGTGAAACGCTTGCGCATCGTCTAATGGACCCGTGGCAAATGCCGCGTCAACTTGTTCCGCTGCCAATCGAAGGTCTTCTTTGTGCAGCGCATTCACACAACCATACACTTGAACCCAAAAATTATTAGGTCCTAAACAATACATCACCACAATGACGTTAAATACCAGCTTGACTATTCCTAAGATCCAATGGGATAACAATCCATTGATCAATCCAACAATAAAGAGGGGCGGTAATAAGGCCGTGACTAACAGCAAAGACGAAGGCCAATGACCCACTCGTGCCGCTAACCAAATTTGATAGCGCGAAAACCATCTCCATTGACGCAAATGCCGCCAATGGAAAAAGCGTTCGATTACCAGGGAAATCAGCGTCACAATAAATGTCATAGCACATTCCTCACCTGAATAGCATTCGGGATGAGTATATAGTAATTTTTTAAAAAAAGGGATGGTTTCCTCAGGGCTCTCGCACAGGTTATTGATGCGAGGGTTCTAATGTACTCAAATAATGCCAGTCAAATGCGAGTCCTGGGTCTGTTTTACGTCCAGGTGCAATCGTTGAATGCCCGACCACACGATCCAGAATGGCTGGATACCTAGCTCTTAACAAGGCGATAATCTTGGCGAGTTGTTGATATTGGATGGGTTCATAGGGAATATCATCTGTACCGACTAATTCAATCCCAATAGAAAAATCGTTACACTGGCTTCGTCCTTGAAAAACAGATTGTCCCGCATGCCAAGCACGCAGCATAAAGGGCACAAATTGAATGATCTCACCTCGTCGATCTATCAAAAGATGCGCAGAGACCTGTAGCTGAGCGAGGGTTGCAAAATAAGGATGCGCTGAAACATTCAATCGCCCACAGAAAAAAGCTTCAATAAACGAGGTCGTCCATTCCGCTGGTGGTAAGCTGATTCCATGAATGACCACTAAATCAATCGTTGTATTCGGTGGTCTTGCATCACAATGCTGAGTGGGGACGTATTTTGCTACATTCAATAGACCGCTGACTGGATCAATTTTCAAATCAATTACCTCTCTTTTCAAGTGATGCTAACGTGCAAAGTATAAAGGATAATTTGACGAAATAGATCGATATAAGCTACTCTTATTCACCTTAACTTCTTCTGACATGACATCCTATGGATAAATTAATCATTCATGGCAATGTGCCACTTAACGGTGAAATCCGTATCTCTGGTGCAAAAAATGCGGCATTGCCCATTTTAACCGCCTCATTACTCACAGCTGCTCCTGTCCACATTTGCAATATACCGCATTTGCAAGACGTCACCACCACCATGAGCCTCTTGGGCCAGATGGGCGCGCGCTTGACACTAGATGAACGCTCTAACGTAGAAGTGGATGCGAGCCAATTGCTTTCTTCCTATGCTCCCTATGATTTGGTCCGAACCATGCGCGCCTCGATTTTAGTATTGGGCCCTCTGTTAGGACGATTTGGCGAAGCGGACGTGTCTCTGCCGGGAGGGTGTGCCATTGGTACACGCCCCGTCGATCAGCATTTAAAAGGCATGCGTGCTATGGGCGCCGACATTGAGGTAGAAAATGGCTATATCAAAGCCAAAGCCAGAAGACGTTTAAGAGGCGCGACTATCGTCATGGACTTAGTTACCGTCACGGGTACCGAAAACATCATGACGGCTGCTGTATTAGCTGAAGGACAAACTATTATTCATAATGCCGCGCGCGAACCGGAAGTAGAAGATCTTGCGAATTTCCTCAATGTGCTGGGTGCAAACATCTCAGGTGCCGGAACGTCAACCATTGTGATTGAGGGTGTCGATGAATTACATGGTGGTACCTATCATGTGTTGCCTGACCGAATCGAAACAGGAACGTATTTGACGGCAGCGGCCATCACCCGCGGCAAAATCAAAGTAAAAAATACCTGTCCTGACTTGTTAGAATCCGTATTGCTCAAGTTAACCGAAGCAGGCGCCTACATTGAAGTCGGCCCAGATTGGATCTCCCTCGATATGAAGGGCAATCGTCCTCGCGCAGTCACGCTGAGTACAGCGCCTTACCCTGCGTTTCCTACGGACATGCAAGCACAAATGATGGCAATGAATACCATTGCTGAAGGAACGAGCATGATTACTGAAACTGTATTTGAAAATCGCTTTATGCATGTACAAGAATTATTACGAATGGGTGCTAAAATCGCATTAAAAGGTAACACAGCGATTTGCACGGGTGTGGGTACACTTCAAGGTGCGCCCACGATGGCAACCGATTTACGTGCTTCTGCCAGCCTCGTTTTGGCCGGTCTTGCAGCGATTGGCGAAACGAGCATTGATCGAATTTATCATATTGATCGCGGCTATGAATGCATTGAGGAAAAATTATCGCAATTGGGTGCTCGTATTCATCGAATACCCAATTAAACGGATAGGGCATGCTGTAATTTCTGATGAATACCACCAAAGCCTGAATTACTCATCATGACCACATGATCACCGGATAGAAGCTGCTTTGCTAATCCTTCAACCAGTGTGTCTACATTGGGGTACACCGCTGTGGGTTGCGGAAAATGGGTTAACAGATCCGTTAGACCCCAATCTGGATCGGGACGTTGACACACAACGAGATCCGCGTCTTTCAGCGCATCACAAAGAGCCTCTTTATGCCGACCTGTACGCATTGTATAGGAACCAAATTCCAGTACAGTCACGATACGCGCTTTGCCGATTTTTGCACGTAACCCTGCCAAGGTGGTTGCAATCGCTGTAGGATGGTGTGCAAAATCATCGTAAAACGTTATACCGTGCGATTGTCCTGTGATCTCTAATCGCCGTTTCACATTCGCAAATGAACAAAGTGCCTGGATAGCAATCTTGGGTGCAACACCGGCATGCACACTGGCCGCAATGGCGGCCAGTGCATTTTCGACGTTATGTTTACCCAGCAAATTCCACTGCACTTCACCTTGCACTTGTTGCCTCTGAAGAACTGAAAAATGTGAACCATCTGCTTTAATCAGTCTCGCCTGCCAATCACCCTCACGTTCGGCAAATGAGACAGAGGGCGTCCAACATCCTTTATCTAATACATCGATTAACTGATTCTCGCCAGCATGATAAATAAGTTGACCATTCCCGGGTACCGTTCGAATGAGATAATGGAATTGTTGTTTAATGGCATCCAAATCAGGAAAGATATCGGCATGATCAAATTCTAAATTATTTAAAATCAGTGTGTTGGGTCGATAATGAATAAATTTAGACCGTTTATCAAAGAAAGCACTATCGTATTCATCCGCTTCAATGACAAAAAAGGGCGATTGGCCTAATCGAGCAGATATACCAAAATTTTCTGGCACACCGCCAACCAAAAACCCTGGCAATAATCCAGCTGCCTCCAATATCCACGCTAACATGCTGGTTGTGGTGGTTTTACCATGTGTCCCCGATACGGCTAATACCCAGCGATCTTTTAATACCTGCTCTGCTAACCATTGAGGGCCAGAGGTATAAGGAATACGTTTGTTTAATACATATTCAATCGCCGGATTACCACGACGAATGACATTTCCCACAATCACGATATCCACATCAGGATCTATGTTGGCAGGATGAAACCCATTCTTGAGTTGAATGTCTTGAGATATCAATTGAGTACTCATCGGTGGGTAACAGTTTTGATCAGAGCCAGTCACCCGATGTCCACTTTGTTTAGCAATGGCAGCAATACCAGCCATGAACGTGCCACAGATACCTAAGATATGGATATGCATATGCCTCTCACATGATGATTTTTTACGCTTGATAAATCCTGTGCTATTATGGCAAAAGACAAAGAGATTGAATATACCTCTCTCGCTTGAGCGGCAAATGACATAGCGAGATTTTTTCGGGTGGCGATCGTTGCAAGATGAGATGACAAAAACCTAAAGGTGCCCATGGAAGAGTTGCATTTTATCTTTGAAATTATTCATGACAGCGCTGTTTTATTAGACAAAGCTGGACGCATTGTCGATTGGAATCCGGGCGCCTCTACTTTATTTGGATATCCTAAAAAAGAAGTATTAGGTCGTTCACTGAATTTGGTCTATCAGCAAAACTATCCTTTTCCTCATATTATCCAAGATACTTTGCTCCAACAAAAAAAATGGATTGCCGAGACCCACTTTATTCGCAAAAATGGCGTTGTTGGTATTTGCAAAACCGCTGCCACACTCGTCAACCCAGCCGCATTTAATAAACCTTTAGCACTGGTAACTCATCAAAATATTTCCGCCTATAAACAAACTGAAATGACTCTACGTCAACACAATGAAAAAATCACACAAGACTTGCATGATTGTTTAGAGCAATTACAAATAAGCCACGGGTTACTGGCAAAAAATATGGCTTCTTGTGAACAGCTTGAAAAAAATTTATGGAAAAGTGAGTTACGTTTTCATTTATTGGCTGAAAATGCAACCGACATGATTTCAAGGCATTCCCCTGATGGAAAATACCTTTATGTATCACCGTCCAGCAAAGTGTTATTAGGCTACTCTCCTGAAGAGTTAGTGGGACAAAGCATGTATAAGCTGATGCATTATGATGACATTGTCAAACTCAAAAAAGTCTTTAACCGACGTAAAGAAACCCATCAGCAGCAACCGGTGGCCTATCGAATTAGGCACAAAAATGGAGATTATCGCTGGTTTGAAAGCAATGTTCGTATTATTCGTGATGAACAAACGAATAGCATTCGAGAAATACAATCTGCTTCACGTGATATTACGGACCGCATCTTAGATAAAAAAGCCAGATTACGCGGACAGCAATTGGCGCATGTCTTTCGATTGAGCACGATGGAAGAAATGGCATCCGGCATGGCGCATGAAATTAGTCAACCTCTTGCTGCCATTGTGAATTATACTCAAGGCTGTGTGCGCTACTTAGAAAAAGAACATCATGATCCTAATCAATTAATTGAAATTATGAAAAAAGCCGTTGCCCAAGCAGAACGTGCCGGCGAAGTCATACATCGTTTGAAAAATTTCTTTTGCAAAGGGCAATTGATTAAAACACCTTGTAAAATTAATAGCATTATTCGCGAAGCGGTGAGCTTAACGCGTAATCAATTAAATAATGCTAAAACCAAGGTGGAATTTGATTTAGCAAAAGAAGCACATTTAGTGTTTGCTGATCGTATTCAAATACAACAAGTCATTCTCAATTTATTACAAAATGCGATTGAAGCGATGAAAGAAATAGATCAAAGACAACGTAAAATTCACATTCAATCCAAACTAGCCAATACGACTTCCATTGAAATCACCGTAAGCGATACAGGACCTGGGTTTTCTAAGGACATGATACATAAAGTATTTGAACCTTTCTTTACAACTAAGGCGCATGGCCGTGGTATGGGTTTAGCCATTTGTCGATCGATTATTGAAGCACATGGCGGTCAATTCATCATTAACGCTAATACTCATAATACGAGCTGGATACGATTTATTTTACCCATCAATTAGGGAGGCTAACAAACTATGGATCCAATTGTATATGTTGTCGATGACGATCAAGCAATGGTTGAATCACTCTCATGGATTATTGAATCCGTCGGACTGAAGGCAAAAGTCTATGAACGAGCTCAAGATTTTCTGGAAGCCTATAATCCTAATCAACATGGTTGTGTATTATTAGATGTCCGCATGCCCGGTATGAGTGGACCTGAGTTGCAATCTAAATTAAATGAGTTAAGCGCCGATATTCCTATCATTTTCATTAGTGGCCATGGTGATGTCCCTCTGGCCGTGAGAGTGATGAAAGCCGGTGCCGTTGATTTCTTAACAAAACCCTTTAATGATCAAGTGTTATTGGAAAGTATTAATAAGGCATTACGTACCGATAAAATTAATCGTGAAAAACAAAAAGAAAATGCGCGTGCCGAAGCCAAGTTTGCTTTACTTTCTCCTCGCGAAGTGCAAGTACTCCAAGGTATTGTGGCTGGCAAACAAAATAAAGTGATTTCAGCTGAACTCAATATTTCTTTAAAAACAGTCGAGGCACATCGTGCTAGTGTGATGAAAAAGATGAGCGTTAAATCAGTTCCTGAGCTAGTGAAGCTCGTCTTAACCAATGGTGTGCAAGAACCCATAAATGAAGATTGATTTATATTTTTACATAATTAACTTTACTGGAAAATTTGATTCCATTTTGAATGATTTCCTCTGGGAAAAACCCTAGCTAATTTAGGGGTGTCTGATGAGAACGCTATTGGTTTTCTCCAATTTTAATTGGCAATTATTAGTGAGACTATGGGAGTTCCCCGTGGGAATTTGAGTAGTAAATCGAAGCCAAGGAAATAAGAAACCTAACACCAGTAAGGGAGCAAGAACATGGGTCAGCCAAAAAATGTATTATTAGTAACGAATTCTACCACAGATGGCGAAGTCTCTTTAATCAAAGATGCCGTCTCGCATGCCAAAACACAGGGGTTAGACATTAAGATCAGCTTGGTACATGTCATTCCCAATCTTCCTACTTGCTATTTTAACATACCCTCTATGGTCATGTTGGCAGAACGTTATTACGAAGAAGCCACAACGACTATTTCAGAGATTGGTAATATATTAACTGTTGCTAAAAAGAATCAATGGTTAATTACCGGACGTATTAAAACTGAAGTCTTACGTCTGGCAGAGAGGCTTGGTACACATTTCATTTTAGCTAGCAGCACCAATATCCAAGACTTACATAAGTCCTTTTTATTTGTTAAGAAAACTCAAACGTCAACACCGATTCGCAGTATTGGTAGTTTAGTGAACTTATAAAAACGTTTTTTTGTTGCTTTCTCCTATGATGTGGTAACGTATTGCTCCAATTGCTCATTCTCTAGTTAAATCAGCCAGTGACTAGAGAATGAGTTTTTTTTGCCGGTATGTTGGGCTACCCTCTAGAATATCCACAGTTATCACTTGATCTCGCTTGAAGTCTCAGTATATATTTTCGGCCATTATTGATTGTATCAGAGGAAAACATGGCAAAATACAATGCGCTCTATGCGCAATCTGGTGGCGTAACGGCCGTTATCAATGCCACCGCTTGTGGCGTCATTCAAACAGCAAGGCACTATTCCAACCAAATAGAGACCTTGATTGCCGCCAGAAATGGCATTATAGGCGTATTAACAGAAGATTTAATTGATACCAGTCGCGAGTCAGACGAAGACATTGCAGGATTACGTTATACTCCATCAGGCGCATTTGGATCTTGCCGTCATAAATTAGGCTCTCTTGAAAAGAATCGTGCCCAATATGAACGCCTTATTGAAGTTTTCTCGGTACATAATATCCGTTATTTCTTCTACAATGGAGGCGGCGACTCACAAGATACCGCCTATAAAATCTCTCAAATCAGCCAAATCTTGGGCTATCCTATGACTTGCATTGGCATCCCAAAAACCATTGATAATGATTTGCCTTTTACAGATAATTCGCCAGGTTTCGGGTCGGTAGCAAAATATGTTGCGACTTCCATTCGAGAGGCGGGTTTAGATGTCGCCTCAATGGCTTCAAGTTCCACTAAACTCTTCATCCTAGAAGTCATGGGGCGGCATACTGGCTGGATTGCAGCGGCCAGTGGCCTAGCGAGCGAGCAAGATGGTGATGCACCGCACCTGATTTTGTTTCCAGAAATTGCCTTTGAACCTGAACGATTTTTAGAACGCGTTCAGCAATGTACCAAAAAATTTGGTTATTGTACGATTGTCACTTCCGAAGGGATTCGGAATCAAGATGGAACGTTTATTGCCGAATCAGGATTAGTCGATGCTTTTGGTCATAAACAATTGGGAGGTGTTGCGCCTGTACTGGCTAAGTTAATCAAAGATAGATTTGGATACAAATATCATTGGGCATTAGCGGATTATTTACAACGTTCCGCAAGACATATTGCTTCCAAAACAGATGTTGAGCAAGCCTACGCGCTTGGTAAAACAGCTGTAGAATTCGCCTTAGCTGGAAAAAATGCTGTCATGCCCATTATTGTGCGTGAATCCAATCACCCTTATTCTTGGTCTATTGGTGAAGCACCTCTGGAAAAAACGGCAAATGTCGAAGTCACACTTCCTACACATTATATCACTCCAGATGGTTTTCACATTACGGAAAAGTGCCGTGAGTATCTGAGACCATTAATTCTGGGTGAAGATTACCCTCCTTACAAAGACGGTTTGCCTCATTACACTAAATTGAAAAATAGTGCGTTAGCAAAAAAATTAGAAAAAACATTTGAGTTATAAACCGTAGCCTGTTGCTACGAGAGCCCTTTCATTTCTCATTCAATTTGCTTGCCATGAGGATATAGTGTTCATGCAACTGATCGACTTGTTCACTCAAATGCTTTAGAGAAGCATCATTATAAATGATATCGTCTGCTCGAGCTAAACGTTCTTCTTGCGTAATTTGAGTATTCATAATCGCTTCAACTGCTTGAGGTGTTATTTGATCCCGATGTTGGGTGCGTTCTATCTGATGCGCTCTGGGAGCATCGACTACTAACGTGCGCTGGATCACCGGATTGGGTTCACTTTCAAATAGCAGTGGAATGACAACAATACAATAGCGATGGTGCTTTTCCAGTCGGTTGAGTTGGCTTTTTAGCTCCATCCTAATCAAAGGATGTAATAGATTTTCAAGCCATTGACGTTGCGTCGCATCCGAAAAAACAATTTGCCTTAATGCTCGACGATTCAGTGTCATATTGTTTTGTACAATACTCAATCCAAAATGATCGATGATTTCTTGAAACGCTTCTGTATCAGGCTGAGTCACATCTCGTGCAAGTTGATCCGTATCTATCACAGGCACAGATTTTCCAGCAAACAAATCAGCTACGGTCGTTTTGCCACTTCCGATCCCGCCTGTTAATCCTATGACTAACATGATTTAAAAAAAATGATGAAAATAAAAATGGAGCATTTCTGGGCCCCAAATTAAACTGATCCACCCAGCAATCGCAAGATAAGGACCAAATGGCAAAGGTACACTTTTTAATTGATGCTTAATGGCCAGTTGCGTGATCCCGAAAATCAACCCAATGATAGAGGATAATAAAATGATGACAGGAACTTGTTGCCAACCGAGAAAAGCGCCCAAACCAGCGAGAAATTTGAAATCCCCTTGCCCCATTCCTACTTTACCGGTCACGAGATGAAAAACCCATTGCACAATAGCAAAAATGCAATAGCCTGTCATGGCTCCAATAATGGCATCATGGCTATTGATGAATACGGAAAAAATACTTAAGAATAATCCCGCCCATACTAAAAATAAGGTCAATTGATCTGGTAATAAATGGTGCTCAAGGTCGATAAAGGTTAAACTGATGGCGATCCAGGTGAATAATAATCCGCCAGCCGTTTGCCATGTCATGCCAAAACGCCAAGCCACGTAGACAGAAGCGATAGAACAAAGTATTTCAACCAAGGGATATTGCAATGAGATTTGAGCATGACAAAAAGCACACTTACCGCGAAGAATAAGAAAGCTGATCACAGGAATATTATGCCATGGCTTAAGGCGATTTTTACAATGCGTACAATGCGACAAGGGAAGATACAAATTGAATGATTCATTATCAGAAGATTGAGATTTTAATCCCAAATATTCTCGACATTCTTGCCCCCATTCCTGTTTCATCATTTGAGGTAAACGATAAATGACAACGTTCAAAAAACTTCCTACTAGCAGCGATACAATCGCAACCAAAATAAGAAAAACGTCACTATGTTCTGCTAAGAAATGAATACTGTCCATCACATCGTCGTCCCTAGCTTAAATATAGGTAAATACATAGCCGCTACCATCCCCCCGATTAAAACACCAAGCACCGCCATAATCAAGGGTTCTAATGATTGCTTCACGCTTTCAAATAAATAATCAACGTCATTTTCATAAAATAAGGCCAACTTCTCCAACATCCGTTCAAGTGTACCAGACTCCTCACCCACTTGGACCATATTGGCAACCATCGGGGGAAAAAGTGGGCTCTCAACGATGGCAGCATATAAGGGGTTACCCATTAACACACGTTGTTTTAGCATATGAATAGCAGCACGATACACATGGCTTTTGGAGCTCGCTGCAACCATTGCTAAACTGTCCGTCACAGGAATCCCAGCTGCTAATAAAGTTGACAAAATGCGTGCCAAATAAGCAATGTTACTTTTTTGGATGAGCTCTTGCAAAATTGGAAGCTTTAATAAACGTGATTCAATCGCTATTTTGACTGCACCCAATCGATATAAATAGGCAAACAAGCCAATCACACTACTCAATAAAAAAACAATCCATAGGAAATAATGTTGAATAAACGCCGAAAGGGCCAAGATAACTTGAGTGAGTAGTGGTAAGTCACAATGTGCATTTTCAAATAACTCCGCAAATCTTGGAATAACACATACCAGCATGATCAATAGAACAATCATTGCCACTAACCCTACCACACCTGGATAAAAGAGAGCCTGTTTCAGTTTATGTTTAAGATCATAGGTTTTTTCTTTATCATTTGCGATGCGCAGTAACATGGTATGCAATGTACCCGAATATTCTCCCGCTCGAATTAAGTGACACGTTAATTCATTAAAATAATTTGGAAAATGACTCATTGAAAACCAGAGCTCTTTACCAGAATGAATATCTTTTTTAATTTGATGGAATAGATCCTTTGACACTCTATTGTGATGCTGCCTAGTTAATAGGTCAATTGCATGTACTAATGCAATGCCCGCCTCTATTAACGTAGCAAGTTGTCTAAAAAAAATGATGCTATCTAACTCCGAAAAAGTTGATGATTGCCAAATTTTTTTTCTTTTAATCTGAATGTGTACTGCATGAATTCCCTTTTGACTCAAATGCCATTTCGCTAACCCCAGGCTTAAAGCGGCAATTTCCCCTGTCATTTCTTTTCCTGCCTTATCTTGTCCTTGCCATGTATAGCGTTTTGAATGATTCATCTTGATAATACTCGATGCATTTCAGACAATGTGGTTATACCCAATCGTATTTTTTCTAATGCCATCTGTTTCAAAGAAACAAATCCCATGTTGATTAATGGGTTAGGAGCCGCTCGAGTCGTTTCATTTGATACAATGAACTGAATCACCTCTTCCGTCATGGGCAAAAACTCATAGATTGCGATGCGTCCTCGATATCCATTAGCACAAAACTGGCAGCCATTAGCCTGAAACAGCGTAATAGGACTTGCCATTTCTTTACAAAACGCAGGTGGTGAATCCATAGGTATTTTGCAATGATCACATAGTTTTCTCATCAATCGCTGCGCCACAATCAGGGTAATTGCACTGACTATGTGACAAGAGGGAACACCTAATGCTTTAAGCCGTGTAATGGATTCAATAGCATTGTTAGTGTGCAAAGTGCTAAAAATGAGATGACCCGTTTGTGCTGCTTGCATAGCAATATCTGCCGCCTCTTTATCTCTGACTTCGCCTATCATAATGATGTCAGGATCTTGTCGAAGTAGTGCACGCAATATAGTTGAAAAGGTTAAACCAATTTTTGAGTTAACATTTACCTGATTGATATTCGATAAATACATTTCGACAGGATCCTCCACGGTAGAGATATTTTTCTCTGTCGTATTTAAATAATTCAATGCTGAATATAAAGTAACACTTTTGCCGCTTCCAGTGGGACCTGTCACCAATAACATGCCTTGAGATTGTGTAATGGTATTAATAAAAATTTTTTGTTGTATGGGTGAAAAACCTAACTCATCCATACTTAAAATAGATTGTCTCGAATTAAATAACCTGAGAACTATTTTTTCTCCAAACAAAGTGGGGCAAGTGTTCACTCTGACATCGAAATGATCTAGCTGAAATCGGCCATCTTGAGGTAATCGCTTCTCTGCTGTATCTAGTTTTGCAATTACCTTTAATCTCATAATGATACGCGCAGCCAATTGCATAGGAATTTCTGACATTCTGATTAAAATGCCTTGGTGTCTACATCGTATTCGACACATCACCTCATACGGTTCTATATGGATATCAGAAGCCCCTGAGTCACCTGCATTTCGAATCATGTTATTAACAAATTCGGATAAGGGTTCATTACCTTGGCTATTCGTTTCCTGAATCAACGATGAAGCGTCATGAAGTGTTATTTGCTTTAACAAATTAACTCGTTTTAAGTCAGTATTAACAGAGTCACCGCAATAAGTACCTATCCACTCATTTAATTGATTTTCATCAACAAGAATGAGTTTAATAGGCAATCCTGTCTGAAACGATAACGTATCAATGATGGGTTGATCCACGGGATCTGCTATCCCGATTTCTAATACTTCTTGTGTGAGCCGTAATGGAATGATTCGATAACGACGAATTAAATCAAACTGGATGATATCTGAATCTAACCAAGTTAAATCATAGTGTGTTAAATCAAATGAGGGCATATTAAAATACCGACTAAACGCTATTAGAATAGATTGACTAGATAACCTATCATTTTTTACGAGATAACTGATTAAGGGCATATTTTTCTTGTTTGCTTCATCCATCGCACGTGTTAACGCCTCCAGATCAAGAAGACCAGAGGAAACGTAGTGATGTTTGGCCATAGTTAGCAACGATGCCTGTAACATTATCCACAAAGCCCTTTTTGAACACAGGATCCGCTCAAAGACCATGTACTACCATCTTCACTAGGCGTTAAAATATAATCGGCACCGCCTGCTATTTCGGTTGCTGTTGCCGAAATGACCCCATGATCTACTGTTATACTTGCCACATTTTTTGTCGATTGAAATGCCGCAGGAATTCCCGCCCGACCATTTGATAACTCTTCAGGCGAGAGACCCAATTGCAATGCCAATGCAATAGCAAGTTTAAACGGCTGTGTTGCAGCAATCACTTCACTAAATCGTGCTCGCTGAATATAACTTTTATAAGATGGGATCGCTATCACAGAAAGAACACCTATAATGGCCACGACAACCATTAATTCAATTAAAGAAAATCCATAGGATTTTAATTTCATAAAATGCTTCCTTGTGGCCAATCACGAATTGAATAAGAAAAATAAACTATATCGGGAAATTGAAGTCAGAATGAAAATTAGAAAAATGACACGCACTGCGCAACCAGACTAGAAAAATCTAACAAAATATTTATATCTGAAAAAAAAATATATTTCAAGCAAATTTCTTTATAGACGAAAAAAAATTATAACCCTACGCCTGGAGGCCTCTCTAACGTGTTCATCAGGCTGTATTAGCATAAAATACTCTATTGCACTCTATCTCACTTTCGCCTAAGATGCGGGGCTGAAAATATCAGAGCCGACGTAGCTCAGTTGGTAGAGCAACTGATTCGTAATCAGTAGGTCGGAGGTTCGACTCCTCTCGTCGGCAGAATAGAATCAATAGGTTACAAAACTTTTTTAACGGGCTGCAAATTTTGATGTAGCAAATTTGTAGCATGAACCCGCTCCGCCGCTTTCCGTAAATGGTCACTGCTTAAGTGAGCATAACGTAAAACCATTTCAAAACTTGCCCATCCACCCAACTGTTGCAACTCTTGCAGCGATGTACCATTTTGAATATGCCAACTTGCCCACGTATGCCGCAGATCATGCCAACGAAAATTTTCAATTCCCGCACGCTTCAATGCTTTTTTCCAAGCTTTGGTACTGCATTGTGTAATACGGTGGCCTGCATAGGAAAAAACAAA
>JAKBCU010000009.1 GCA_021807565.1 Pseudomonadota bacterium
AATTAGATATTGATTCATCTAATATGGCACTGGATGCCAGCTAAAAGCATGCTGGCATGACAGGAATAGCATTGAGCTTATCCGGAATTCGCGTTATAAAGTAATATAATTACAGCAGTTAGGAATTGATTATGGATTTTAGTCAATATAAATCAGGCGATTATAAACAACAATATCAGTATAAGAGTTTTACTCCCACTTTTGTAAACCACGAATGGGAAATGAACAATAGCAACTTATCTTTGCTGCTAAGCCAGGCTGATAATAAATTAGGCGAGTTAAATGCATTTTCACAACTCATCCCTGACGTTGATTTTTTTATTAAAATGCATGTAAATAAAGAAGCTACATCCAGTAGTCGTATTGAGGGAACACAAACCAATATTGAAGAAGCTTTACAAAAAATTGAATATATCAATCCTGAAAAAAGAGATGATTGGGAAGAGGTGCAAAGCTACATTAAGGCGATGAATAAAGCAGTTAAGGCTTTAGATAAATTGCCTGTTTCTGGGCAATTATTAAAAGAAACTCACAAAATATTATTACAAGGCGTTCGAGGTAAAAATAAACAACCAGGTGAATTTCGTAGTAGTCAAAATTGGATTGGGGGAGCAACAATCAATGATGCTGTTTTTATTCCTCCGCATCAGAATGATGTCCCTGATTTAATGAAAGATCTAGAATGTTTTTTAAATGAAGAAAATCTTCCTGTGCCACATCTAGTTAGGATTGCGATAGCACATTATCAATTTGAAACAATCCATCCTTTTTTAGATGGAAATGGGAGACTGGGTCGATTGTTGATTACATTGTATTTGGTAAGCAAAGGATTATTAGTAAAACCCACTTTGTATCTATCCGTATTTTTTGAAAAACATAAATCTTTGTATTACGACAATTTAACACGAGTTCGTACTCATAATGATATGATACAGTGGGTTAAGTTTTTTTTAGAAGGTGTTCGTCAAACATCTGAAAGTTCAATCCAAACTTTTAAATCAATTATTACTTTGCGAAATAAATGCGAACATAAGATTTTAACTTTAGGCAAAAAAACTAAATTAGCCAAAGATTTTCTTCATTATTTATATGGCAATCCCATAATAGATAGCCAAGATGTTGTAAGTGCATTTTCTATTAGTTTACCAGCAGTGTTACGTCTAATTGATGATTTTATTCGATTAGAAATATTAACTGAGATCACGGGTTATAAGCGTAATAGGGTTTTCGTATTTACAGAATATGTTAAGTTATTTGAGTAAGGGCGTGCATTAGTTGAGGCAAGTTCCTATTTAAACTCATATTAACCACAGTGTTAAGTAGGCTATTTTCCCCATTCTTTTTCTCATTTAATTTAATTAATTTTATATTATTACATAGAAGAATTTTATAAATGTGGTTACAAATCAGTTACATTTTAAAAATCGAAATTTTACTGATTTTACTCAGTGATTGATTAACCTGGTGGCCAGAGGTGGAATCGAACCACCGACACGAGGATTTTCAGTCCTCTGCTCTACCGACTGAGCTATCTGGCCAGGAGGCGATATTACACCGATTATGCTGGTTTGAGTCAAGTAAAAATATTGTTTTTAGCTTCAAGATGAACACTCACTAGGATGATGCATCGGGAGGGGTGTATCCAGCAGGTTTTTGGCTGCCATTTCCAAATAAAAATTGTTGCATTTCTGTGGTAAGAAAAGCACGAGCCTTAGGATCTGACATATTCAAGCGATACTCATTAATGAGCATGGTTTGATGTGCTAACCACAACCCCCAGGCCTCTTTTGAAATCTGACTGTAAATTTTTTCACCTAGTTCACCAGGATAGGGAGAGCGATCCAATCCTTCTGCTTGTTTATTGAGTTTTAAACACTGAATAAGGCGCGTCATGTGGTAAGAGTTCCTAATAATTTCTTGATGGGTTGAGGCAATCCCACCGAGGGTGGGTGTTGCAAGTTATACCAAAGTTGTAATGGATTATCCATGATCTTATGTCGTGTGGAATTAAATGCAGCGAGAACAGGGGTGATAGTTAAATGGAAATGGCTAAAAGAGTGGCAAAATGGTTTGCCGAAGTGAACTTCCGATAAATGAATGTGAAATCGCTGTTGGCAATGAAGACGTATTTCTTTTTTAGTGAGACGATGAGTGAGTTCAGGTAAACTCCAAAGCCCTCCCCAGATACCAGGTGCAGGACGTTTTTCTAATAATACATGTTGGTTATTTTGTAGAATTAAAAGAAATGCTTGACGGGTAGATAAGGTTTTACGAGGTTTGGATGACGGCAGCTTTTTTTCAATACCTAGTTGACGTGCAAGGCAATTGTCTAAGAGAGGACAATCTGGGCAGCGCGGGGTGCCTCGAGTGCAGAGAGTGGCACCTAAATCCATAATCGCTTGAGTATAATCAGCGACTCGCTTTTTAGGAGTGAGTTTCCCAGCGAGTGCCCATAACTGATTGACTATTTCTTTTTCTCCGGGCCATTGTTGAATACCATAGATGCGACAGAGTACACGTTTTACATTGCCATCTAAAATAGCGGCTTGTTTTTCAAAAGCAATGGCTAAGATAGCACCAGCAGTGGATAAACCAATGCCGGGTAAGCTTTTTAATGTGTCAAGATCATCCGGGAATTGGCCATGAAATTGCTGACAAACGATTTTAGCGGTACGATGCAGATTGCGCGCTCTGCTGTAATAACCCAAGCCTGTCCAAAGATGTAAGACGGTGTCTTCGTCAGCATTTGCCAGTGTTTCAATGGTAGGAAAGTGTGACATAAAACGCTGAAAATAGGCAATGACCGTGCTCACTTGGGTCTGTTGTAACATAATTTCAGATACCCAAACACGATACGGTGTTTTATCGTGTTGCCAAGGTAAATTCTTTCGACCGTGTTGATCAAACCAGGTTAAGATTTTTTTTGTTACTGTCATAAAACTAAGGGAGCGGTGTCTATGTTCATTACAGATTGATGGGAAGGTGTATTGAATAACGTAAAACTGTCCAAGTATACAGAAAGTTCTTCAGAGTGAATCAATTGTTTTATGGCAGCAATGTCAGGTGCAAAATAACGATCATGAGCATAGAAAGGAACTTGCTGCCTGATGCGGCTATGCACTTTTTCTAATATAGGTGATGTATTCAATGGTCTGCGAAAATCAATGCCTTGGCAAGCTGCTAACAGTTCAATAGCCAATATGGCAATGACATTATCAGCCATAGGAAGTAGGCGGCGCGCCGCATAGGTTGCCATACTGACATGATCTTCTTGGTTAGCAGAAGTTGGTAGGCTATCAATGCTAGCAGGATGGGCCAGTGATTTGTTTTCGCTGACCAGTGCGGCTGCCGTGACGTGAGCAATCATAAAACCAGAATTGATACCCGGTTGAGGAACAAGAAAAGACGGCAAACCACTAAAACGAGTATCCACTAAGAGGGCGATGCGACGTTCTGATAAACTACCCATCTCAGCAAGACAAAGTGCCAAGCCATCAGCAGCCATTGCTATCGGTTCTGCGTGAAAATTGCCACCTGAAATAATGTCATTTTCTGCAGAAAATACTAGGGGATTATCAGAAACCGCGTTGGCTTCTGTTACTAATACATCGACTGCTTGTTCGATTTGTTTCAAACAGGCACCCATTACCTGTGGTTGGCAGCGTAATGAATAAGGGTCTTGAACTTTAGAGCAACCATCCCGATGAGAAGCTCCTATTTCACTATCTTTTAATAATTGACGGAGTAAACGTGCCACCGTCGTTTGTGTGGTATGTCCGCGTACTTGTTGAATGCGTTCATCAAAAGGTTTTTCACTTGCTAAAGCAGCATCGACACTCATGGCTCCCGCAATCAGCGCAGCATTAAAACAAGTTTGTATGGCAAATAAACCGAGTAAAGCCAATGCAGTTGACGCTTGCGTACCATTTAATAATGCAAGCCCTTCTTTAGCCGAAAACACAATGGGCTGTAATTCAGCAATAGCCAAGGCTTCTCGTGCTGAAATAATGTTTCCTTGATAGCTCGCTTCTCCTTGACCCAATAAAATAATACAAAGATGAGCGAGTGGTGCCAGATCTCCCGATGCACCGACCGATCCTTGCGAAGGAATACAAGGGTAGATTTTTTTATTAAATAGGGTAATGAGTGCTTGAATGGTTTCTAAGCGCACTCCGGAGAATCCTCTGGCAAGACTATTAATTTTTAATGCAAGAATTAAGCGAACGGCTTGATCGGATAAACAGTCTCCTGTACCCGCTGCATGAGATAAAATAATATTGGTTTGTAAGGTTCCTAAATCATCCTGTGCTATTCGAGTGGTTGCTAGTGAACCAAACCCGGTATTAATACCATAAATGGCTTTATTTTTTGCAATAATATCCGCAACAAGTTTTGCAGATTGAATAATAGGAGTCATTGAATTCGGATCTAATTCTAATACAATATTATCTTCTAATAGTGTTTTGATATCGGCAAAATTCAGCTGACCAGGTTTGAGTATGAATTTTTTTGGCATAAAGAAAAGGTTCCAAGGGTGGTAGAGGTTTTATTTTAATTTACCATGTACGAGGTTGCTCGCTATGATGATGGATAATTTCATAAATTAAATTAGCGGCCAATTTGGCGGTAATGTGATCGATATCATAGCGAGGGCATAGCCCGACAATGTCATAACTAATCACTTTATTGGATGCAGCTAACTGTCTTAATAAGGGAATGACATGCCAGGGCGTTAATCCAAGAGGCTGCGTGGAACTGACAGCCGGAGCATGCGCCGCTGAAAACACATCAAGAGATAAACTGAGATAAATCATTTCATTTTGGTCTATCACGCGATCAATGAAGTCAAAACACTTTTCCAGTTGGCCTTCATGGATTTCATCAGCCAAGATTAACTTACCATTATAACTTTTTGCAGTATCGAACAAAGAACGAATGTTGCTTGCATGCTGAACGCCAATGCAATTGTAATCAAATGGGCGATTTTCTGTTTTATGTGCTTTAGCCATTTGTAAAAAAGCGGTGCCAGCGCTTCCCTTGTCTCCTGTTAGCATAGGATGCATATCAATATGCGCATCAAAACTAATAATGCCAAGGGTTTGTTGAGGGTATACTTTAGCAATTCCCTGATAATGGCCCCAGGCCGTTTCATGCCCGCCGCCCAAAATGATAGGAGTGATGCCCTCATGTAGCAATATTTCTATTGTTTCAGCCAAGGCAAGTTGCGCCGTTTCTAAGTCACCGTCTTGACAGAATATGGTGCCCACATCAAAACAAGAAAAATTTTCTTTTTGTACTGGAAATGTAGCGAGTGCTTGGCGTATAGCGGAGGGCCCTTCTGTTGCTCCTATTCGACCATGATTTCGGCGAATTCCTTCATCACATTTAAAGCCAAGCAGCCCAAACACTTGTTGTTGCGTAGAGACAGTGATGGGCTCAAATAAGTTCATTGTTTGCACAATTTGAAAAAAAGAAGACCCAGAGGGCGTATCATAATGGCCGCGCCATTGGATTTTATCAGGAGGGATGTAATGTGTATTCCAGGCAGTCATAGTATTGACTCAATAAAAAGCTAAACACCTATCATAAGATGTTTTCTGGATAAATAACAAGCGAGACCCAGCAATGTAGTCTACAAAAGTTAAGAACAGGTCATAAAAAGGCACCCTAAATTTTTTATAGCCCTCCCTGGCTATTTTGGAACAGCAGCCAAGAATTTGTCATCCTGAACGAAGTGAAGGATCGCTTATTATCCTATTCGATTCATTTTCAAAAATGGCTCACGTCCAGTTCACATGATACCTGTTATTAGGTGGCATTGTGCAAGGGGCTTTTTTCTGTTATTCCTTGTAAAAATTCTCTTACATTGATTACATTGGCATACAGAGGATATAAGGATGCCAAGTAAGTGGTTTGAACATTTTGTGCAGACACCGTATTCCCCTGAAACTCCAAACTTGGCGCAGCGCATGCATCATGTAACACGATGCACCCGAAACCTAAATCACTCGCCGCTCGGGTTGTCGCATCGACCCCCATGTGGGTGCGCATACCAGCCACTGCCAAATGAGTAATTTGATTTTTTACTAAATAATTAAATAACCCAGTGTCTTTGAAGCTATTCGAATAATGTTTTTTAATGACGGGTTCTTCTTTGATGGGTTGTAAATAGGCATGAAATTCTACGCCTTTAGTACAGGGTAAGCAGTGAGTCGCATCAGGTCTTGTAGAAATATGTTGAATATGAATAATAGGTAGTTTGTTGGCTCGATAGGCTTGTAATACTTCTTGTGCCTTGACGCTTGCCTCTGTGCTTTTTTCTAGCGGCATTCTACCATTAGGAAAATAATCATTTTGAAATTCAATTAAAACTAACGCTGTTTTCATTGTGAGATCCTTTCATCATTTATAATAAAGATGTTATTAAATCGATTTTTGTTAAACTCAGCAATAGTTTATGCTAAAACACCCTCATTTCTCAATAAAGAAATGTAATAGCAGACTGTTTTCATGAAATTAAGGGTCCTCGCACCAATAAATTATACAGATTGATGCGAGAACCCTAACGAGGTATCTGTGGTATTAGAGCGATTAAAAGCTGATCTTATTCGTTACGCCATTTCACCAAAGAATCTCACCCGGTTGGCTCAATTAGAGATTTTTGAAAAAATGGATTCGACTAATAGCTATTTATTGAATCAGGGAAAGAAGGGGGCAGCCTCGGGTACCGTTTGTTTTGCAGAGCAACAAACGAATGGTCGTGGTCGTTTAGGTCGAGTATGGCATTCTCCTGAAAGTGCTAATATTTATTGCTCCCTATTGTGGCGATTTAGCAAAACCGTTAAAGATTACTCTAGTATTGGTATTAGTCTTGCGGTAATGATAGCGAGAGCATTAAAAAGATACGGTATTCATCAGGGGATTACATTAAAATGGCCAAATGATATTTTATATTTAAACCGCAAATTGGCTGGCATTTTACTTGAGCAAACTCGTTACTCGGGTTTAGTGATTGGAATTGGCGTGAATTTGGCTTTTCCAGAAACTGATCAAGCAGTAAATAAAACCCATTGGATTGATTTGGCTGAGGCAACCGATAAACCTATTGCTCGAAATGATTTTGCTGGCATAATGCTAGACGAGTTGTTAGGCGGCATACCTGTTTATGAAACGCAAGGTCTGCAACCTTTTCTAAAAGAATGGGAAATCATGGATGCATTAGTTGGGTCAGAGATCGCAGTACAGACACCACAAACAATAATCGTGGGTAACATGTGCGGCATCAATGAAGCAGGAGAATTGTTATTACAAGATGAAACAAAAAAAATATTGAAATTTTCATATGGCGAAGTAACAGTTAGAGTAAAAAATAAGGAGTGACTATGTTTGAAAAAAAAAGAATAGTAGAGCAGGATGAAAAAAAATCACATACAGAAGCAGAGAGGACAAAACTCATAGAAAAACTGAACAAAAATTTTATTTTTTTTTATAACGAGTTAGATTTGCTGGAGAAATACAAAAAGGGAACAAAGAAAAATAATGATCTCAGTTTTATTGAAAAGATACAAGGAGGTGTAAATGCTATTTCGGCCAAAAAAAATGACGCATTATTTCGCTTCTATGAAAATGAATTTAAGCCCCGCTTGTATGAATATACTAAAATACTCGAGGATGTAAACCAAAATAATCGATATGAAATTATCGAGAAAGTTGTACAACTAGAAAATAAAATCACAAGCATTTTGGCGGATAAAAACAGGGCGCTTGATGAGGCGGTTTCATTGCTGATAGGAGATAACTTATCTAACATGAAGGTTTTTTTAAAAACCAAATTAACAGAGTTTGAACAGATGGTTTATGTGCCTCCTAATTTTAGTATGAGTTAACGGTTTTTTACAGATTTTTCGGATTATCCGCAGGATCTTAAGATAAGCCTTTTACCTGTACATGTTCCCAGCAGTGTACTACAATGAATTCGATGAAACAGGAATGTTGTGCAGGATAAAACAAGTTAATTTAGGAGCAAGCAGGATGATCAGAATAAAGGATTTTTTTAAGATAGCTTTTAAAGATACTGGCAAGATCACTTCGTTGGACAGTGAACAAATACAAGATAGTGTTCCGAATCAAGCTATGTTCGAGGCAGCAAGCCGAGGCGGAAGAGGGTCTAGGTATGCTAAAAAAAGAAAACGAGAAGAAAAAATCTATTCTATAAATTATTTACCGATCCGTCACATGGATAACGTACGTGAAATAAAATCAGTAACAACTCCTCTTCCTCCAAGTGATCAAGTGATAACAAGTCTAGCAGATGAATTGAAGCATCCTTCCTTGCCTGCTTTGAGTATTACGCAGCTTGAGACAAAGCAACATTATTTTCAAGCTTCATCAAGCACATCGTTGCTTCAAGCAAATCTTTTGTCTGAGGCCAAACACGCCCTGCCTGAAGCAGATCCTAATCAATATAATATCTTAAATCCCAAAAATGAGGTGTTGAAAGAAACGAAAAACGATTCCTTGAAGATAGAACAAACGGATTCAGTGAGTCCTAGTGTCCAAGAAGGGGGTTCTGTGTCGGATTCACAACATGTTCTTGTTACTCCTCTTGCATCAAACAGTCTTTTTCAAGCAAAAACACCATCCCCAGAAAAAGATCCTGTGGAGCAAAACACTCAGGGTTATTATTGTGCTTTGATTTAATGCCAGACGGAAACGTAGGAGTGGATTTTAGCATTTCACTAACTGAGGAAAGAGCTAAGAAACTCGAGTCATTCGAGACGGCGCTTTGCGCCGCCTAAGAGTGGGCGGTTGGAAATTTTGTCGCATAGCACGAAGAATGTATTGCAATTTCTCAAACATTTTCAAATATTGCTGATAAATATATTCTTGGTAAAAACTCTCAAAACACCTGTGCCAGATACTACATAGTGGTAGTGGCGAAATGATGTTGAGATAGGCAGGTTACCTGTTAATTTGTAGGGGATACGAAAAAACACTTTAATTTGAAGTGAAGGTTTTCATTATGCTTATATTTGACAATACACCTAGCAACACATAGCAGCGGCATGACAAGACAATGGAATGCAAAGGTATTATATTTCAAAGTGTTACGAGATGGCTTATACCATATTGACGTTGAATAGGTATTTTGGATAAATCATGTTACTATGCCTGCATTTTTCAAAGTCGGAGTGCCTATGGAACACGTTGACCAACTCATTCATGCAAAGTGGATAATCACGAGCGAACAAGATACCCCCTTAGAAAACCACGCCCTGGTTATTCAACAAGGCATCATTAAAGCGATCCTCCCTAGTGATATGGCAGCAGAGCACTATGAATCGAATGTGGTACAGCGTTACCCTTCACATATGATGATTCCTGGCTTAATCAATTGTCATACCCATATTGCCATGAATTATTTTCGTGGTTTGGCGGATGATTTAGCGTTGATGAATTGGCTAAATCACTATATTTGGCCAGCAGAAAAGAAATGGGTCAGCCAAGAATTTGTGTATGATGCCTCCTTATTTGCCATGGCAGAAATGATACGCTGCGGCACCACTTGCTTTAATGATATGTATTTCTTTTTGCAAGCCACTGCTGAAGCGGCAGATCAAGCTGGTATTCGCGCGCATATTGGTATTACCGTCATGGAATTTCCGACCCGTTGGGCGGCGACTACGGATGAGTATATTAAACGGGGTTTAGACTTTTATGAAGCCTACCAGAATCATCCTCGAATTAAGGCGACCTTAGCACCGCACGCGCCTTATACAGTGGCTGATCAAACGTTTATTAAAATCAAAGAAATTGCTGATCGCCATCAGTTAAAAATCAATTTACATCTCCATGAAACAGCCGATGAAGTGAATCAATCTGTTGCTGAAGTTAAAAAGCGTCCTATTAAACGATTGCATGATCTAGGCCTTATCACACCTGATTTGATTGCCATTCACATGACCGAATTAAATGATGAAGATCTGGCTATCTTGGAAAAAACCAAACCGAACATAGTGCATTGCCCTGAATCCAATATGAAATTAGCAAGCGGCGTTTGCCCCGTGGCAACCTTAGACAAAATGGGTCTTAATGTCGCCTTAGGAACGGACGGTGCAGCCAGCAATAATGATTTAAATATGTTAGGGGAGATGCGCAGCGCCGCTTTTTTAGCAAAACTCACAACGAAAAATCCCGAAACGTTAGCAGCCAAGCAAGCGCTTGCCATGGCGACATTACATAGCGCGAAAGCATTAGGAATCGACTCACTGACGGGGTCTATTTCAGTAGATAAAGCAGCTGATCTGGTGGCGATTCAGTTAGATGAGATTGAAACATTGCCCGTTTACCATCCTATTTCTCAACTGATTTATGCCGCATCCAGGCATCAAGTCACAGACGTTTGGGTCATGGGTAAGCAGTTGTTAAAGAATCGCAAACTGACCACCTTAGATGAACCCATGTTAATGGACAAAGCGCGTTATTGGGCAAAGAAAATTGGCTCAACTGGATTTACTCCCTAGAAACCTGAGAAAAAGCGATTCAAACACTAAAACCTAGCGGGTAAACCATTCCCCAAGTCAACTCTCCTGGTATATAATGCGCAACCTTAAGTACTCTACGATTGGGATATTATGTCTACAGAAAGAACTTTGTCCATTATCAAGCCGGATGCAGTGGCAAAACAGTGCATTGGGCAAATTAATAGCCGTTTTGAAAAAGCGGGTTTAAAAATTGTCGCCGCAAAAATGCTGCAACTCACGCAAAAACAAGCGAAAGAGTTTTATGCAGTGCATGAAGCACGTCCTTTTTTCAATGGATTGGTGAGTTTTATGAGCTCAGGACCCATCATGGTTCAGGTATTAGAAGGGGTGAATGCGGTTGCGCTTAATCGTGAAGTGATGGGCGCCACAAACCCCAGTGAAGCAGCAACGGGTACAATCCGTGCCGATTTTGCTGAATCCATTGACCACAATGCTGTTCATGGCTCTGACAGCTTAGATAATGCTAAGCAGGAAATCAGTTTTTTCTTTAGGCCCGAAGAAATAGTGACCTACGTTAAAGCAACTGAGTTGGCTTAAAGGCAATGCTGACGACTCCCTGCCCTAAACTCAATCTGCTCGGTTTACATCGACTCGGGTTAGAAGCCTTTTTTAAAGCATTAGGTGAAAAGCCTTATCGTGCAACGCAAGTCTTGAAATGGATTCATTTTCAAGGGGTGCAACACATTGAGGCAATGAGCAATTTGAGCAAAGCATTACGCGAGAAAATCGCAGCCATAGCAGATATTCGCGTGCCAGAGGTGGCGTATGAAACAACCTCAGCGGACGGGACGCATAAGTGGGTATTGCGGCTAGCCGATGGTAATTGTATCGAGACCGTTTTTATTCCTGAACAAACGCGTGGTACCTTATGCGTTTCTTCGCAAGTGGGGTGTACACTCAATTGTGACTTTTGTTCGACGGGCAAACAGGGTTTTAATCGTAATTTAACCGCGGCTGAAATCATAGGCCAGGTATGGGTAGCCGTTCGAAGCTTATCGGAAAAACAAGGTGAACATGACCATGCGGTGACTAATGTGGTTTTGATGGGTATGGGTGAACCCTTGCTTAATTTTGATGCCGTTGTGACAGCAATGAATATGATGCTCGATGATTTTGCGTATGGATTATCAAAGAGACGCATCACATTAAGCACGGCTGGTGTGGTGCCCGCTATCTATCAATTGCGTGAGCGCACCGATGTTGCATTGGCGGTGTCTTTGCATGCCCCAACGGATGCATTACGAAATGTATTGGTTCCTCTTAATAAAAAATATCCATTAAAAGACCTGATGGCAGCTTGTAAAGCGTATTTTAAAAATGACAAACGCCGTTATGTTACGATGGAATATGTCATGTTGGCCGACGTGAACGATTCGCCGCAACAGGCTGCTGAATTGATCCAATTATTAAAAGGAGTGCGGGCTAAGGTAAATTTAATTCCTTTTAATCCCTTTCCCCATACGTTGTATCAACGCTCTTCGCAGCCAGTGATTGATAGGTTTAGATCGATCTTGTTAAATGCCGGGATCAATGCGATTACACGAAAGACCCGAGGCGATGGTATTGATGCGGCCTGTGGTCAATTGGTGGGACAAGTCAAAGACCGTACAAGACGTAGTGCAAGATATCTGAATAAAAGCAATAGGGGCGGCGAAAAATCGTTAGAGATACCTATTAAATGATGTTAACATTTTCCCAAAGTATGATAACGTTAGCGGAGAATGCCAGCTTGTTTGGCGTTTCCTAAGGCAGTTGTGATCTAGGGTGAGGAAGACACTGATAGCGGGTGAGCGATGATGACGGACGTGATGGATCGGCAGGGAAGGATAGCAAAACAAAATGTGATAGGCGCGCGTTTCAAAGCAGCACGCGAGTCTATGCAATTATCAGAAAAAGACGCGGCAGCACGATTATACTTAAATCCAAGGATTATTACGCTGATTGAATTGGAAGATCTGGACAATGCACCGCCAGCCACCTTTTTACGTGGTTATTTTCGATCCTATGCGCGTTTGCTCAATATTTCAGAAGCAGAAGTGAATAATGCATTAGATCAACTTGGGATTAATGCTCAACCTGCTGCTGCATTATCTTCTATTTTTGTGCAAGCCGAACAAATGAATCATAACAGCCATCGTTACGTGAATTGGATTACTTTTTTAATTATTAGCTTATTAGCTATCTTGGTTGGGGTATGGTGGAATGGCCATTCTACAGGATATTCTGTTTCGCAATTGTTGACTCAAACGACGGTTCAGCCATTTTTGCATCCAGAAACACAGAAAGCAGTTTCCCCTACAGCACCAGTCAGCACGATGATGCCGGATAATGCCGCTATTCATGCTTCGCCGAACCTCAATCGAACAGCGATTGCACCTAATGAACCACTTCGTGTGCCATCAGCGAATAATCACAGCCTTGAATCTGTACCGGCTAGAACCGAGCAAACAGCAAAAGAAGCTAATCCTAGCCATTCTTCGACGCATCAACAGACCTTGTCAGCAGATGATGTGTCGGGCATGGTGATGCAATTACCCGAACCCGGGTTAGAATCCAGTGAGACCCATTCAGAGAGATCCCCCTAAAACGTTTTTCGAGAACGATTGCTAGCCCTTTTAAATTCGCCAAATCGCGAGAATTTACAATTATTCATTGGTCTCCGTCCTAATGTTGAGTCACAACAACCATGGCGAATCCGGCTCACTTATGATATAAAGTGAGCCGTCCATTGTTCTTCAAAAATTAAGATTAAGCATTGCATTTAAATTGCTTACATTCAAGCAATGATAACCAATGATTGAGGTCGAAACGTGGGGAAGATAATACAAGCAGTGCGAGGTATGAATGATACCTTGCCGCAAGAAATAGCAAGTTGGCAATTCCTTGAAAAGACATTAAGACACGTCTTGCAAAGTTATGGCTATCATGAAATTCGCACACCCATTATTGAAAAAACAGAGCTATTCAAACGATCCATTGGTGAAGCGACCGATATCGTTGAAAAAGAAATGTATACTTTTTCAGATCGTAATGGAGATAGTTTGACGTTGCGTCCAGAAGGAACAGCAGGCTGTGTGCGGGCCGGCCTTGAGCAGGGTTTGTTGTATCATCAAACTCAACGATTTTGGTATTTAGGCCCTTACTTTCGGCATGAACGTCCGCAAAAAGGTCGTTATAGACAATTTCATCAGTGTGGTGTCGAAGCATTTGGGATGCTGGGTCCTGAAATTGATGCAGAAGTGATTATGTTATCAGCGCATCTTTTTGAAAAATTAGGTTTAGCACCCTATGTTACATTAGAATTAAACTCGTTAGGCTCACCGGATTCTAGGGCAGCTTATCGTAAACAGCTTGTTGATTATTTCACGCAGCATCAGGATCAATTGGATGACGATAGCCGACGCCGTTTATTGACAAATCCCTTACGAATTTTAGATAGCAAAAACCCTGAGTTGCACAAGGTTATTGAGCAAGCACCAAAATTACATGAGCATTTAGATGAAGCGTCAGCAGAGCATTTTAAACAATTGCAGTATTTTCTCACCGAAGCGGGTATTGCCTTTCAATTAAATCCTCGATTAGTGCGTGGCTTAGATTATTATACGAAAACGGTTTTTGAATGGACAACCACCGCATTAGGCGCACAAGGCGCAGTGTGTTCGGGCGGACGTTACGATGGTTTGATTGAACAGCTAGGCGGGCAATCCACCGCAGGCTTAGGTTTTGGTTTGGGAATGGAGCGGACTATTTTATTGTTGCAACAAGTGAAGGAATGGCCAGCGCCCACACCGGATGTTTATTTCATCAGTGGCGATGCTTCTGCTTTTGCAAAAGCACTCAGGCTTTCTAAGCAACTTAAAAATCATTTTCCTGATCTATCGTTTGTGTTGCATTGTGCGGGTGGTAGTTTAAAAAATCAGTTTAAAAAAGCCAATCAAAGTGGTGCAACACTGGCATTGATTATTGCGGAAGAAGAATTAAAAGCAAATGCGGTGACAGTGAAGCCGTTACGGGAAGATATCCCTCAGGAAAGGGTACAGGAACACGATCTCATGACGACTGTGTCGAGACTATTGGGTAACCACGACTAGATAACCAGTCATCGTATTTTCTGCCATCTTGTTGCAGGGGTGACAAAGAATGACCGTGTTAGGATCCTCGCATTAATGCTTTGCTTCGTTCACCTCATGGCCATTGGCTTTAACCACACCATTTTCATAAGTAATATCGGTGATAAAATCATTTTTATCGACGGTGAGGTAACCCAGTTGAACCCATTGGTCCACTCGCGCTTGTGTTAGGGTGCTGGTGCTAGGGTTATTATAGGTTGTTTCAGAGGTGTTATTAGCCGGCGGAGTGTCTGTGGCAGAAGCATAAGCATAAGCATAAGGATTAGCAGGCACAGTTGGAGTGACTTCATTTGACTGAGTAGTAGGTTGAGTCAGCGGTACGTTCATGGTAATGAGTTTTTGAATTAAGGATTGAGACACTCGAATCGATAGCTTCAATTTTATTTTCGACATCATGTCTTGCAGACTGTTTATAGGTTGTGGCCAACTGGCTTCGCCATGTGAGGTTAGGATACCGTTCTTGCTATTTAATGAAACATCTTCAGATATCAGAGTATCAGGTGTAATTAATATATAAAGGTTATCTAACATTGCTTGTGAAGGGCTGTGAGATGGATTTGGCAATGGACTGGTTTCAACGGCTTGAATAAATCTGTTCCATGCATCTGCGTTTAGTTTACTCAAGGCGAGCACTAAATTGGATGAGCCAATTTCAAATGCGGGTGACAAAAAGTTATCTAATGTAAATTGCGCGCGGATATTGTATAAATGCGGAGCACTCATGCTGGCAAAGTAGGCAGCACGAAAATTTTTCAGCATATAATTTGATTCTGATTGTGTGACATCGAGGATTATTTCAGGAATCAGTAGAGTATGAGAACCTTCCCATAAATGATCAGCATTATAGGTTATATCGGTAGTGGTAGTAATTGGCTGACTAAACATGGAAGCTGCTTTGGTAGAAGCGTTAAGGGCGCCTATTGTGACTAAGGATTTCATGTGATGAATGTGTTGTTCTGCTAGAGTGAAATTCATTTGGCCAGATAAACCCTGCCACGTAAGATTTTCCATCCCCGCTTGCAAATTTATACTGGGCTCACGCAGTTTTAAGATATAACCATGAAAAAATGTACTTAACAAATCCAGCTGCAACGAGCCTTCTTGGGCTCTAGATCCTAATACAGCAGCCTCTATCTGAGCGGGCATGTGCAACACACCTAATACATTGGCTTGGGCCAGTCTCCAGGTATGTTCTGTGGGCGCATAGAGAATGGGGCCATGGGTAATATGTTGAGTCACTGTCATGACAAACGATAGAGCGAATTCTTTGGGTGGATTGGTTGGATATGTGGGGACACTGTTATCAAAAGATAAAGACAACGTGGCGTCAGAGCTAAACCAGCCTAGCTGGTAGTCAGTCACGGTTGCTTTGACCTGACTGTTTGCATTGATGGCCGCAATAAGATTCATATAATTATGCTTAAATAACAGGCCAGTTACAAATGGAGTGGCTAGAACAAGCACAACAATGATTATAATTAAGAGATGCCAGCGTTTAATCCGCATATCACTATTCTCCCTGCTGCTGAACTTAGCAGTATAACATAGATCCTTTTCCAAGTGATTTCATTCCTGATCAAAATGCATCACTCGACTGTGGAAGCGGTTTATCTCATAAAGGCCTAGTATATCGTGCCTAAAATCCGCTAAAATGCCTCACAAAATTGGACAACTAAGGAGTTTTCCCTTGACAGACTACTTAACGGAGCAGGAACAGATACAACAATTGAAAAACTGGATCAAACAATATGGGTTAAGTCTTCTGTTAGGGATTCTTGCTGCGTTGGCGATTACCTCAGGCTGGCATTATTGGGAGCGGCAGCAAAACAAGATGTTGATGCGTGCCTCACATCTTTATGACAAACTCATTACGTTGCGATCGCAGAATAACCTCAAGGAAGTCGTCATATTAAGTCAGAAACTAAAAAATCATTATACGAGGACGCCTTATGCACAAATGGCGGCCTTGATGTTAGCTTGGGATGCCACGCAAAGAAAAGCGTATCACGAAGCAGAAGAACAGTGTCGTTGGGTGATGGATCACAGCAAAGAGCGCTCTATTCGTCAAGTGGCCAGGTTACGGTTAGCGCGCATTCAAATAGCACAACAGCAACCCGAAGAAGCACTGAAATCATTGACGACCGTAGATGATAACACCTTTATTGGACTAGTCGATGAAGTGCGCGGTGATGCTTATCTGGCCCAACATAATATTAATGCAGCGCGTCATGCTTATCAGTTGGCGTTAGCGGAAATACCTAATGTGGAAAGTACCCAACCTATTTTACAAATGAAATACGATAATCTGGCAACCAGAGGTGCGGTTTGACAGAATAGTATGTAGCCAGAGGAAAAAAGATGAGAAAAATACAATGCGTTATGACATTGGCTGCGATGGCATTCACGTTGAGTGCCTGTGGGGCATTATTTGATAAAGACAATACGCCCACACCTGCCCCGTTAGTGGCTTTTACGCCGGAAATAACGCCTCATAAATTATGGAGTACGCAAGTAGGATCAGGTGCTCATGGCGAGTATTTAAAATTGCCGATAGCATTGTCAGAGGATAGGCTTTTTTCTGCGAGCCAAAATGGGTATGTGACTGCAACAGATAGACTCACAGGTAAAACCATCTGGCGTCGTTATGTCGATCTATCTATCACGAGCGGCGTTTCAGTCGGTGATCATCAAGTCTTTATTGGTGGTCGGGATGGTAGTGTGGCGGCACTTGAAAAGACAGATGGGAAACTGCTTTGGAAAGCCTATGCTTCCAGTGAAATACTGGCACCAGTGACAGCAGGGCATGGTGTTGTCATAGCCAAATCTATCGATGATCGTTTAACGGCTTTCTCAGCGGCCGAGGGTCATCCATTATGGCACTATCAAAAAACAGTCCCTGGAATGATATTGCATGGTTCAAGTGCGCCTCAACTGACTCATGATAGTGTGATTGCTGGTTTTGAAGATGGGACCCTATCTCGATTATCGCTAAGACAAGGCCATCTTGCTTGGCAGCAAGTGATTGCCATACCGGAAGGCTCATTTTTGATTCAGCGTATGGTAGATATTGATGCTGACCCCATTATCGTAGGCGATAAAGTCTATGTGGCGACGTATCAAGGTCAAGTGGCTGCGTTAGAACTGGCTAATGGCAATATATTGTGGACGCATGCTATTTCCTCTTATTCAGGTATGGCGGCAGATGCATCTCAAGTGTATGTCTCCGATGCACAGGGCCGGTTATGGGCTTTCAATGCACACAATGGCGAAGTCAATTGGCAGCAAACCGGTTTGACCGCACGAAATATTACAGGCCCTGCACTGATTGGCCCGTATCTTGTAGTGGGTGACGCAGAGGGCTATTTGCACTGGATCAATAAGCAAAATGGTAAATTTGTGGCACGTGTTAGCGTCAATCGTTCCGGTATACTAGCAACGCCTATAGCGGATCATGGCGTATTGTACATCTATACTAAGGATGGACTATTGCAAGCCTATCAAACGGTGTCATAAATGTTACCTGTGCTTGCCATCGTAGGTCGTCCTAATGTCGGAAAATCGACTTTATTTAATTGCTTAACACGCTCACGTGCCGCATTAGTTTCTGATTTCCCCGGCATGACACGAGATCGCCAATATGGTGAAGCAAACATAGCGGATAAACGTTTTATTATCATCGATACAGGCGGCTTGACAGAAGAGGATACTCCACTCAATCAATTGATGATGGAACAATCGAATCAAGCGATTCAAGAAGCCAATAAAGTGATTTTCTTGGTAGATGCCAGAGTCGGTGTGACAGCGGCAGATCAAGCGATTGCAAAACACATTCGGTCGCTGCAGAAAACGATTTTTTTAGTCGTTAATAAAGCTGAAGGACTTGATCCCAGTATGGCAATAGCCGATTTTTACGCCCTGGGTCTAGGCGAGCCGATGGCAATTGCTGCAGCACATGGCAGCGGTATTGATGAATTAGTGCAACATATTTTTTCCAACGATTCGATTGAAATGAACCGGGAACCGATGGATCATGGTATCAAGTTGGCCATTGTAGGTCGTCCCAATGTGGGTAAATCAACCTTAACCAATCGCATGCTGGGAGAAGAACGCGTCATCGTATTTGATCAGCCGGGTACTACTCGTGACAGTATTTTTATTCCATTAGAACGATTCGAACAGAAATATACATTAATTGATACGGCGGGCGTGCGTCGCCGGGGTAAAATTTTTGAAGCAACGGAAAGTTTTTCGGTTGTGAAAACATTACAAGCCATTGAAGCAACGCATGTGGTGTTATTCGTGATGAATGCACGTGAAGGGGTGACGGAACAAGACTTACGTTTATTGGGTTTTATTTTAGAAAGTGGGAAATCGTTAGTGATTGCCATTAACAAATGGGATGGGATGACGCTGGATGAAAAAGATAGGACGCGTGCAACAATCGATAGACGTTTACACTTTGTCTCTTTTGTGCGTATTCATTTCATTTCTGCATTACACGGCTCGGGTGTGGGTCATTTGTTTGAATCTATTGATGAAGCCTATCGTTCCGCCAATAAAAAATTATCTACTTCGCGGTTAACCCATATTTTATTAGAAGCCACCACGCAACATGCACCGCCACTGATTCAAGGACGTCGCATTAAATTGCGTTATGCGCATGCGGGTGGACACAATCCACCCCGTATTATTATCCATGGCAATCAAGTGGATAAGCTGCCAGTGGCTTATAAACGTTATTTAGCGCATGTGTACCAAGAACGATTAAAATTAATGGGTACACCCGTTTATATTGAAGTCAAAGTCAGTGATAATCCTTTTCGGGGAAGGAAAAATGTATTAACCGAGCGCCAAAAAATGAAAAAAACTCGGGTGATACGCTATGCTCGGAAAAAAGAGAAATAAAGACGAAAAAAAAGGACGATAGTTAATCGTCCCAAATATGCTCAATTTAATTGCAATCCCTGCACATATCCCATCCTTGGACACGCAAAACGAGGAGTGGTTGCAGAAATCCTTTCAATCACCATAGCCATCCGATGGCTAAGACACATTGTACTGAGGATTTTTTAGAACGCTATATCCTATTGCCAACATCATCCAAGTTTTTTTGAGCTTATTTTATAAAATGTAATAAAATCATAATGGTATGATTATACAAGACTATTTTTTTATCTGTTTTTTTACTAAAGTTAATCGCATCTCTTATAACTGATATGGCGAATTTCCTACAAATTGAATAAGGTTGCCGAGTCAAGACAGTTGCTATTCTGATGCAAACGTCACAATAGCCATCAAAATTGCCAGAATAAATTGTTGTCTTATCATTCTTATCTTAGAATGGCAAGAATCATTATAAAGGAGGAAAAAATGCCATCATTTGATGTAGTCTCTAAAACGGATCATCATGAAATTATGAATGCAGTAGATCAGGCAAATCGTGAACTGACTACGCGCTTTGATTTTCGAGGGATGAATGCAAGATTAGAGCTTGATAAAAATACCATTACGTTGATTGCACCCACTGATTTTCAATTAAAACAATTGGATGAAATTTTAAGAAATAAGCTTGCTAAAAGGCAAGTGGATGTGCGAGCACTCGACTATAAAACGCCGGATGTTAAACTGAATGAGGCCCGTCAAACAATAGAAGTGCGTCAAGGTATCGAAGCAGACATGGCTAAAAAAATCGTGAAACTGATCAAAGAGGCAAATTTAAAAGTTCAGGCCGCGATTCAAGGAGAGCAAGTTAGAGTAACGGGTAAAAAGAGAGATGATTTGCAAGAAGTGATTGCTATGTTACGAGAATCAAAATTAACTATACCCTTACAATTTGAAAATTTTCGGGATTAATGATTATGACAGCAAGCAGTTTGCTTATGGATAAACAGGCGTGTTTTTTACTGAAAACGAATTTTGCTCCCTGTACTATTTTACAGCTCACACGTTACGATCTCACTCAGTTGGAATCACAATTACATGCTACTATTCAGCGCACACCGCATTTTTTTATGGGATCGCCGGTGATTATTGATTTAGAGAAAGTTCGGCAATTAGGTCCTTTAAATTTCACTAAAATGAAAGATATTCTATTAGCCAATCAGTTAGTCCCCATCGGTGTTCGCAATGGTAGTGAAGAACAACAATGCGATGCAGCAACTTATGGGTTGCCTACCTTAACCATTGGACGATTAAGTCACGGAGAAACGGGTAGCCATTCCAGTCAAAAAAAAGAGACTCACCCACGTACTCATCAAACGAAATTGGTTAGCACTCCCATTCGATCTGGTATGCAAGTCTATGCAAAAGACGGTGATCTTGTTGTCACCGCGCCTGTGAGCGTGGGCGCTGAACTTCTAGCAGATGGTCATATTCATGTCTATGGCCCCTTGCGCGGCAGAGCAATCGCAGGTGTACAAGGCAATACAGATGCACGTATTTTTTGTTCGTTATTAGAAGCAGAATTGGTATCCATTGCTGGGTATTATTTAACCAAGGAAGAAATGCCATTGTTAGATAAAACACAGAGTGTGATTCAAATTTTTTTAGAAAAGGAGAAAATAAAAATTGAGCCAATTCTCTAAGTGAATGACTTGAAAAGAGGTGTTATTTCTGCGACTCTCTTAAGTGGGGGATGCCCTGCATAATGGTCTAAACGTTGAATATTTCGATGAGGAAAACACAGTGGCAAAAATAATTGTAGTAACGTCAGGAAAAGGTGGGGTAGGTAAAACAACTACCAGTGCATCATTTGCAGTAGGACTGGCAAATCGAGGTTACAAAACAGCTGTCATCGATTTTGATATTGGATTGCGTAATTTGGATTTAATCATGGGCTGTGAGCGACGTGTCGTCTATGATTTTGTCAATGTGATTCGTGGTGAAGCTAATTTAAACCAAGCCTTAATTCGTGATAAGCATGCAAAAGAATTATTTATTTTGCCTGCCTCACAAACACGAGATAAAGATGCATTAACACTAGAAGGTGTAGCGAAAGTATTAGATGAATTAGGTAACACATTCGATTATATTGTTTGCGATTCACCGGCAGGCATTGAGCGTGGCGCACAACTAGCCATGTATTTTGCGGATTATGCAGTGGTTGTGACTAACCCGGAGGTGTCATCGGTGCGTGATTCGGATCGCATGTTGGGTTTATTATCCAGTAAAACAAAACGTGCTGAAGAGGGCAGGGAGCCCATTACGGAACATTTATTATTAACGCGATACTCACCCAAACGTGTTACGAACGGTGATATGTTAAGCATTAATGACGTTAATGAAATTTTAGCCATTCCACTGTTGGGTGTGATCCCTGAGTCGCAGGCAGTATTGCGCGCATCGAATTCGGGTGAACCTGTCATTTTGGATCAGAAAAGTGATGCAGGCCAGGCCTATGCCGATACCATTGCACGATTTTTAGGTGAACAATTGCCCCATCGATTTATTGAAGAGAAATCCCATTGGCTAAAAAGGATATTTAGCTTGAAGGAGAAAGAAACTGTATGAGTATTCAGACCCAACTATCAAAAATTGTAGATTATTTTAAAAGGCCACCCAAATCCGCCCAAGTCGCTAAAGAGCGATTACAAATCATTATTGCTCATGAGCGTACTGAGCGTGATAAACCAGATTATCTTTCACTGCTGCAACAGGACTTGTTAGACGTGATTACAAAATATGTGGCCATCAATCGAGAAGATATTAAGATTGATTTGGACCGTAAAGACGGTTGTTCTATTTTGGAATTAAATGTTACATTGCCTAACTTTAAAGAATCCCCAAGCAGTTTATTTAAAGAGATAGTGACTGAAGAGTAAAGAAGTGTCTGTTAAAAATGTTTATTGTGTTTGAAACAACCTTTTTTAACGGGAATTTCCGCATCATTTGCCATAGTTCCTGTAGGATAATGGCTAGAAATTGTGTGATTGAATTCATTGAGATGCAGTGTATTTTTAATAAAATGGCTCGAGATTTATTTTTAACTTGTTGATATATAATAATTTTTTTTAAAATCATCGAGCCTTGGGTAAAATTAAGTGAAAATTCATTCATAAACAAAGCATGTTTTTTTGTTATCCTATTCAGGTCAAGGATGACGCCGGTTACAGAAAGGATTCTTGCAACCACTCCTCGTTTTGTATGCCCAAGGATGGATTTTTTAGCAAGGATTGCTATTTTTGAATTGAGCATGTTAGGACGGTCTAATCACCGTCCTTTTTTTTGTTTATTCTCCTTTTCGTGATGGTTTTAATTGCCGAATTTAGAATGAGTATATTTCAAAGTGTGACGAGGCGGCTTATACCCTACTGACGTTATCTGTATGGTATCGAAAGTTGTCGCGGCACGTTGGCAAGCAGGTTGGTTTTTTCCTTTATTTATACTATGATATGGCGCATTATTCACATACTGAGATAAGGAACGCGACATGACGGATCATATCCTGCAAACGTTAGAAGAAAAAATGATGCTACTGCTGACTGAACTGGAAGATTTGCGAAAAGAGACTCGCCGGCTGAAGCAAGACAATGCTGCACTCAAAGCAGAGCATGAGCTCCATAGCAATAAATTGCAAGGGTTGATCTCTTTATTAGATGCATTTGAAGCAACGGCTCCAGTGCCATTTGCTGTTGTTGAAGCAGAGATATCTAAAAAGAAAGATGAGTATGCATTTGCTTAATGCGAGCGGGTAGCTTTCACTTTAAATAACGTCTAAGCCATGAATCAGCGTGAGTTGTGACGCAAAATAGCAGCTAGAGGCTAACAAGTTTCACGGCGTGCGCAAGCAAACTCATGGCTTCCCGTTTCAACTTGCAATGTTGCATGATCAATACGGAATTGTTGTTTGAGTTCCAAGTTAATTTTTTGATACTCTTCATCAGATAAGGTTCGATCCGGCATGACCAAATGGACAGTTAAAGCGACTTCTTTTGTGCTTAAACCCCAGATGTGAAGATCATGTACTGCTTTTACGCCAGATATATTTTTTAAGTAGGTTTTAATTGCTGGATACTGAATATGTCTTGGGATCGCATCCAAAATTAAACGAATCGAATCGCGCAATAATCCCCATGTTCCCCATAACATAATACTCACAATGAGTAAGCCGACCAGAGGATCTAACCACATTTTTTTTGTATAAACGATTAAAATGGCAGCGACCACAACGCCAATGGAAATCAGTGCATCACCGAGTAAATGCAAAAACGCACCTTTTATATTTAAATCTTCATGAGATCCCTTCATAAAAAGTAACGCGGTACTACCATTGATCACAATACCAATTAGCCCGACAATAATCACAATAGGAGCATTGACCACAGTCAGATGAAATAACTTATAAAACAATTCATATGTGATAACAGCGGCAGTTGCGGCTAAAATTAATGCGTTGATGAGTGCCGCGATGATTGTTGTCCGTTTAAACCCATAACTATAGCGTTGTCTAGCAGGTAAACTTAATAACCAATTTGCTCCCCAGGCTAAGACTAAACCAAACACATCACCAAAATTGTGCGCCGCATCAGCAAGCAGACTCATCGAATCTGCCATCAATGCAAAAACAATTTGGCAGGCAGTGAATGCAAAGTTGGCAATGACAGCAATGGCAAATGCTCTATTTAATGAGGCAGGTGCTGAGTGGTGATGATATCCATGTCCATGTGAGTGATGATGGTGATGTGAATGGCTCATGGAAGTTAATCTCTACGTAACTTATCATAAGGAGCAAGAGGAGTAGGATAACGCAGTGTTACCCAGTAGGACGATACGATGAACGTCAAAATCATTGCCGCTTGTACGACATAGGTTGCTCGCAGTCCGACAATGTTAGCTTGCAAGCCGAGATAAATCACCAATAATGAAAATTCACTCATTTGACCAAGACGCACACCAATCTCCCAACTGATTTTCTTTCTTTCGCCAGATTGGCGCAATAGCCAGCCAAATATAATAGGCTTAAATAATAAAACAATGGACGCCAATAATATGGCAGGCCAGATGACTTCGGGCAAATAATCAAAATTGAAACTTGCACCAATGGTGAAAAAGAAAATGACTAAGAAAAAATCACGCAATGGTTTCAAATTCTCCGCAACATAGAGTGAGATAGGGTTGCTGGCTAATACAACGCCCGCAATAAAAGCGCCAATTTCTTCAGTTAACCCCATCACATGACTGAGCTGTGCTAAGGATAGACACCAAGCAATAGATACAATAAAAATAAACTCATGAATTTGATCAAACCGTTGTAATAGTTTGTTTAAAATAAAACGTTCAAAGAGATAACCCAGAATCAGTAATAATGGAAATGCGGTAACGATCAGCCCAATATCTTGAAATGAGAATGCTCTATCACTAATGCCTTGTAGGATCAATAAAGCGGCAATGGCAATGATATCTTGCAGTAATAAAATGCTAATCATCAGTTCACCTGTGTGTTGATGATGCAAGATAGTGGTTGGTAATAGTTTTAATCCGATGATGGTGCTAGAAAACATAGTCACAATACCAATAATGACATTTTCGGACAGCGTGTAATGAAAAAAGTGCCCAACAAGATAGCCCATCAAAAAGAAAATCAATGAGCTGGCGAGTGTAATCCAGCTCATTTTACGTAATGAATGTAGTAGATTTTGTGGTTGTAAATGCAATCCCAGCAAAAACAACAAAAAGATAATTCCAATATCGCCGGTTTGTTTAATGATGGCAGAATTTTTAACTAATTTTAATCCCCAAGGACCTAACAGAGCACCTAAGGCAATATAAGCCACTAATAGCGATTGTCTAGTCATTAAAGCAAGCGTTGAGAGAATAGCTGTTCCCCCAAAAATGAGGAAAATAACATAGATAATGGATTCTGAATGTTGCATAAGTCAGTCTCTCTTATTGTAGAATAGCAGGGCCCAACGTAAAGACCCTAGTATACCTCATCTAGTGCTTGTACTGTGTTGAGTGAGATAAAAAACTTCATGACTCCTCTAAGGAAACTAAAGATGCATTTCCACCAGCGGCGGTAGTATTGATTGAGATGCAACGTTCAATGCATAAGCGTGGTAAATAATGAGGGCCACCTGCTTTAGGACCTGTCCCGGATAATCCCTCCCCACCAAAGGGTTGCACGCCTACTACTGCGCCAATCATGTTGCGATTGACATACAGATTACCAACAGGCATTTTTTGTTGAATAAAGTGTATCGTGGCGTCAATGCGACTGTGCACTCCTAAGGTTAAACCGTATCCGGTTTGAATCAGTTGATCGAGTACTTCATCTAGCTTATTGGATGCATACGGAACGATATGTAAAATGGGCCCAAAGACTTCTCGCTTTAAGGGCGTGAGATTCTTTAATATAAAAGCGCGCGGGCCAAAGAAATGTCCCTCTAATGCAGGATCCGTTGCTACTTGATATAATAATTCCGCTTGCTGTTGCATGGCCGATGAATGCGCTTCCAAAGCGGCCAATGCATCGTGATCAATGACAGGTCCTATGTCAGTGCTTAATAAACTCGGATCACCGACAGTTAATTCCGCCATGGCACCTTTCAGCATCTTGAGTATTCGCGGAGCAATGTCTTCTTGCAGAAAGAGTACACGCAATGCAGAACAACGTTGTCCAGCACTATTAAATGCAGACAATAGGACATCACTCACCACTTGCTCTGGAAGTGCCGAAGAATCGACGATCATCGCATTTTGGCCACCTGTTTCTGCTACCAAGGGAATGATTGGCCCGGCGCGGTCAGCCAATGTTTTTTGAATGAGCTTGGCCGTTTCAGTCGATCCCGTAAACAAGACACCGGCAGTGCGAAGATCTTTTGTTAAATGTGCACCTACTATTTCACCGCGTCCTGGTAATAAGTGTAATGCATCTCCTGGAATGCCAGCGGCATGTAACAAGCGAATGATTTCAGCTGCGATTAGTGGTGTTTGTTCTGCCGGTTTTGCAATGACAGTATTACCACAAGCCAGAGCCGCGACGATCTGGCCCGTAAAAATGGCCATCGGAAAATTCCATGGGCTGATACACACCATTAAACCACGAGGGTGTAGTGATAATTGGTTAAGTTCGCCTGTTGGCCCTGGTAGTGTTTTGACGGTAAAATCTTCTCGGGCACGCATTGCATAGTAACGGCAAAAATCGATTGCCTCGCGTATTTCGGACGTACCATCTTGAATTTGCTTCCCTCCTTCTTGGCATAATAATGTGATTAACTTTGGCATATGACTTTCAAACGCATTAGCAGCGCGCTCTAAGCAAGCAGCGCGATCATCGACTGAGGTGTTTCCCCATGTCGATTGGCTTGCTAAACGTAGGGCAATCTCTACATCATCGCTTGTGGCTTCATGTACATACCCAACGATTTTGCTGGTTTTCGAGGGAGAGTGAACAGGTTGCGCTATATTATGCACCACGAGTTTTCCATTAATAATCGGCCCTGAAATCCACTGCTGATGTTCTATTTTATCCATTGTGTGCTTTAACGTCATTTGTGTCTCTCTATTAGAAAAGTCAATGCCTATCGAGTTGATGCGTGACTTACCAAACAAATCCATCGGCAATGGAATGTGGGGATGAGGTTTGTTTTCAATATGCGCCATTCTGTTGACCGGATCAGCAATCAGTTTTTCAATCGGTAGGGTATTATCTGCAATATGGTTGATAAATGAAGTATTGGCGCCATTTTCCAATAAACGTCGTACTAAATATCCTAATAAATCTTGATGGGTACCGACAGGCGCATAAATCCGACAAGGGACATGCCATGGTTTTTCACTGACAAGTTGGTCATATAAGGATTGTCCCATGCCATGTAAACATTGAAATTCAAAATCCCGACGAGAGCCTGCTAGTTCTAAAATAACGGCAACAGAATATGCATTTTGTGTACCAAATTGCGGAAAAAAACAATCGGGTTGCTCGAGTAATTTTTTCGAACAGGCAATATAAGATACATCAGTTGAATGTTTTCGAGTAAAAACAGGATAATTTTCTAAGCCTAATAGCTGACTTAATTTAATTTCTGCATCCCAATAAGCACCTTTCACTAATCTGACCATGAATCGTCTGTGATAGCGTTTTGATAAATCGGCCAACCAGTCAATCACGTAAGGCGCCCGTTTTTGATAAGCTTGTACGGCAAGACCGAATCCCTCCCAGCCCATTAAACTATCATCACTCAACACAGTTTCGATGATGTCCAGCGAAAGGTCTAAACGATCTGCTTCTTCTGCATCAATAGTCATGCCAATTCGTTTTGATTTGGCAAGTTGTGCAAGCATGGTTACTTTCGGTGTCAATTCTGCCAGTATACGTTCACGGTTGGTATACTCATAACGTGGATGAAGAGCAGATAATTTGATTGAAATGCCAGGATTTTGGATAGGATCTGGGTGAGCGGCATGATCACCCATCGCATGAATAGCATGGATATAGGATTGTAAATAACGTTCTGCATCCGCTTCGGTTTTCGCTGCTTCGCCTAACATATCATAAGAATAGCGATACCCTTTTGCTTCGTAGGGCTTCGCGCGCTTTAGGGCCTTGTCGATACAGGTGCCCATCACAAAGTGTTTTCCGAGGATGCGCATGCCTTGCAAAATAAAAGGGCGAGTTAAGAAGATACCAGGCGCACTGAGCAGGTTTTTAATTTTATGGGTGCAGGAGCGGTTCGTATCACGTGTCGATGAAAAAATTTTCCCTGCCAGGAATAAAGAACGGGTGGCAGTATTCAAAACAAGCGAATCGTTTCGATGCACATGTTGTAACCAATCAGCAGAAGACAGTTTATCGCTAATCAAACGATCCACTGTTTTTGTATCAGGAATGCGGAGAAGCGCCTCGGCCAAACACATTAAGACAATCCCTTCTTGACTGGACAAATCATATTTATGTAGAAAGCGAAGCAAGCTGCCTTGCTCGTGTTGTGCTTGTCGCATGCCTTTTACCAGCAGTGTCGCGGTCTCTCTCACTTGCTTCAACTGGTGGTCAGCTAGGGTTGATTCTGATAATAAGGCATGAATGGCGTCCGTTTCATCCATTCGATATGCTTGGGTGATCGCTTGGCGCCATATCGTGTTTTTTTTAAAATTAGCGTTAAAAATCATATAGATATACTTCCTATATCGGAGTGTTGGGTTAAGTGATCTAGGCTGTCTCAGATCAACCCGTCAGAATGTTTTATACCCGCAGGGCATTTATTGATATAGTATGGCCACCGTGCGTATCGGTAAACCCCGTCAGTTTCAACGAGGAGTTGTTGTTTTGTCAATTCATAAGAAAAAAAAATTACATATGAGCACTCGTTTTCATGGGTTATTGCCCATGGTTGTCGATGTAGAGACATCCGGTTTAAACCCATTGACAAATAGTTTGCTTGAGGTCGCCATGGTCATGGTGGGTATGGATGCAGAAGGTAGGTTTTATACTAAGGAAACGTATGCCTACCACGTTGAGCCTTTTGTGGGCGCCAATCTAGACCCAGAGGCATTAGCGATTACGGGAATTGATCCCGATTATCCTCTGCGTTATGCCATGACAGAACAACAAGTTCTGCATGTGCTGTTTGGTAAAGTGGCTATCGCATTAAAAGAAACACATTGTCAACGCGCTGTGTTAGTGGGTCATAATGCTTGGTTTGATTTGGCTTTTTTGCAAGCTGCTATTAAACGTTGCAAATTCATGAATAGTCCTTTTCACTCTTTCACAACGATTGATACGGCCAGTTTATCGGCTGTTGCTCTCGGTGAAACGGTATTAGCCAGAGCTATTAAGGCGGCCGGGATCTCCTTTGATGTGAAACTGGCACATTCTGCATTATATGATGCGGAAAAAACAGCGGAATTATTTTGCTGGCTTGTGAATCGAAGTCGATAAAAAAGCCCGCATCGCGGGCTTTTTGTTTAATTGAGTAGCACTCACTTTTAACCAAAGGTAACGCCAACGCGGAAACCGATGGTGTTGCTGCTGTTGCCAGTGGCACCATACTTGCTGCCATAGTCAGTATCATGAGCAATTTCGAGACCCAGATCTGTGTTCTTCCACATAGTAACGCCATATCCTACTAACCAACGACTCTCAGGTAAGAACAGATTGACTGCTTCGCCTGATGCTTGGTAGCCAAGATAAATGTTTTGATCTTTGTTCCAATAGTTGAAACCATAACCTGCTTGAAGATCAGCAGCCCAGGGTTGCGCACCATTGGCAGAAGCAGCAGGTACGAGTAAAACCGTTTGTCTGGATAAATCATAGGTATCAAAGTGTGATAATGCTGTTACATAGTGTCCGCCCAAGGTGAAAGGCCCACTATTGATGTTAGCATACACAGCCAATGCGCCTACGCGGTTGTAAAAGCTTTCTGTTGTGGTAAATGTACCTGTCGCAGCAACGTGATAGTCACCTACGCCATCGGCCACTGAGTTGAAGAT
>JAKBCU010000010.1 GCA_021807565.1 Pseudomonadota bacterium
ATCTACAAATATGGTTTCTCCACCCCATTCTTCAGGAATCAGACCCTGTTTAGCCAATTCATTTTTCACTCGATCTGGATCCGCTTCCGGCTTATCCATTTTGTTTACTGCGACGATAATAGGCACGTTCGCTGCCTTGGCATGATTGATTGCTTCAACGGTTTGAGGCATGACCCCATCATCTGCCGCAACAACCAAAATAACGATATCCGTCAGTTTAGCGCCTCGCGCACGCATGGCGGTAAAGGCAGCATGACCCGGTGTATCTAAAAAGGTAATCACACCTTTATCGGTTTCAACATGATAAGCGCCAATATGTTGTGTAATCCCACCCGCTTCTGAGGAAGTGACTTTCGTGCGGCGAATATAGTCTAATAAAGAGGTTTTTCCGTGATCCACATGACCCATAATCGTGACAACGGCTGCCCGAGGTAATTGTTCTCCTTCGGCAAGATGATCTTTAGCAAACGATTCTTCTAACGCATGGGCACTCATCAGTTTTGCTTTATGTCCCATTTCTTCAACCAGTAAGGCTGCTGTCTCTTGATCTATTACTTGATTAATCGTAGCCATGGCGCCCATTTTCATCATCGTTTTGATGACTTCAACACCTTTGACAGACATTTTTTGCGCTAACTCGCCGACTGTAATCGTTTCTGGAATAGAGACTTCTCGTATAATAGGAGCGGTTGGTTTAGTAAACGCTTGAACTTGCAGCTGTCCCGTTTTACGTAATCTACTTGATTTGCGGGATCGGCGATGGTCTGCCAATTCAACTTCCACTTCCTCAGGGCTCAATACCAGGTTGATATGCCCTACTTTTCCGATTAAGCCTTCATACTGACGATTTTCATTCCGACGCGTATCACGGCTTTTCTTTTTCTTGCGAGGACGATCATTTTCTTCTGTTTCTGGCAAAACATCAGAATGGCGCTTTTCTTGAGGACGCTTAACAGGCGCAGCGGGTTGTGCGGTTTCTAAATCAGCTGGTTTTGCTTCAGTCACCTCAACGCTAAGCTCTACTGCTGGTTGAGATACCTCTTCAACTAACCGTTCGCTTGTCACCTCAGGTGACTCAATAGTGACAATTTCTTCGGATTTATTTTGCACTTCCAATGGCAACGATGAAACGTCTTGCGGTGTCATCGCAGAGGTGACCTCGGCTTCGGCCGAACTCACATTGGGCTGCATGTCATCAAGAGAAGGCCTTTTGATATAGGTGCGTTTTTTTCTCACTTGCACGCTAATCGTTTTACCTGATTTCTGTGAGCCGGATACTTTAATTTCGCTGGTTTTTGCTCGACGCAGAATAATTTTTTCTGGGCCTCCATCTGCTTTCGCACCATGATGCTGCTGTAAATAGCGCAGAAGTTTTTGTTTTTCTTCTTCTGACACCATATCATCAGCACCCGTAATATGGATTCGCGCATTTTTAAACTGCGCAAGCAATCGTTCGACTGAGATGCTCCCAATATCGGCAGCCAACTGTCTCACCGAAACACTACCCGCCTTCACTTTTTTCGCAGATTCTTTTACTTCTTCAATTGTGCCGGATACCGGATTCTTTGGCATCGAATTTCCTCACTTAAAAGCCACAGGTGCGAGAGGTATACACTACCCAGCATGATTTGTTTCATCAAACCACGGTTTGCGCGCTGTCATAATTAACTTAGCTGCTTTCTCTTCATCAATTTCACCAATATCTAACAAGTCATCGACTGACTGCTCTGCTAAATCTTCGCGTGTTATAATACCATGATTGGCAAAGACGTAGGCTAGATGCCTATCCATTCCTTCCAATTCCAATAAATCTTGGGCAGGCTCTGCTTGTTCTAACTCTTGTTCTTCAGCCAGCGCCTTCGTTAGCAATACCGCTTTGGCACGTTCTCGCAGTGCTTCTACTAGATCTTGATCGAATCCTTCAATGTCCAGCACTTCTTGTATTGGCACATAGGCAATCTCTTCTATAGAAGTAAATCCTTCTTCTGTTAAGATTTGTGCAATTTCATCGTCTATTCCCAATTTTTCTTTAAATAGCTCTAATACTGTTTCCGATTCTGCAACGGACTTAGCTTTCGCTTGATCTTCCGTCATAACATTTAAACGCCATCCACTGAGCTCGCTTGCCAATCTTACATTTTGACCATTACGGCCAATCGCTTGAGAAAGCTGCTCTTCTTTAACAGCAATATCCATGGTGTGACTATCTTCATCCACGACAATCGATGCCACTTCAGCTGGAGCCATGGCATTAATCACCAATTGCGCCGGATTATCATCCCATAAGACGATATCCACTCGTTCACCACCCAACTCGCTAGAAACAGCTTGTACTCGGGCGCCACGCATACCCACACAGGCACCAACTGGATCAATACGTCCATCATTTGTCTTAACTGCAATTTTGGCGCGAGAACCTGGGTCACGTGCAGCACCCTTTATCTCAATCAATTCTTCGCCTATTTCGGGTACTTCAATTTTAAATAATTCAATCAACATTTCTGGGCGCGTACGACTCACTGCCAGTTGAGGGCCTTTCACATCGGAACGAATTTCATAAAGATAGGCTCTTATTCTATCGTTCACACGAACTGCTTCATGAGGGATCATTTCGGAACGAGCTAAGACCGCCTCCGCATTATTGCCAAGATCCAGCAAGACAAATTCACGAGTGACCTTCTTCACCACGCCTGTCACAAGATGCCCCAAGCGCTCTTTATAAGCGCTCACTAATAAAGCACGCTCTGCCTCTAATACTTTCTGCACAATCACTTGCTTGGCTTTTTGTGCTGCAATACGACCAAATTCCACAGATTCCATAGATTCTTCGATATAATCACCTAAGATGGCGTTCGGATTACGCTCGAGTGCAGCAGCTAAACTCAGTGCAACAATACCCTCTTCATCTTCTTCTGAAGCAATATCATCCACAAGCCAACGACGTACAGTTTGATAATCGCCCGTTTTTCTGTTGATGGTGACTTTCACATCAATATCCATGCCGGCACGTTTTTTTGTTGCCATTTCCAAAGCAGCTTCTATTGCTTGAAAGATGACTTCATTATCAACACCTTTTTCGTTAGATACTGCTTCAACAACTAACAAAATTTCTTTGTTCATAGTGTCAGCCTCACCTAGTGCTCGAGACAAGGAAAAGCATTATGCTTATCTCAAATTCATATTAATTTAGCGTATACGTATATCCGCTATCACATTTGCTTTTTCTACGCTGGTGAAAGGCAGTGCCATCTCAATTCCATCTACCAGCATATATATATTCACCTCTTCAACCCGCAATAAGGTACCCACGAAACGACGCCTGTCGTTAACTAGGCTGTTCGTTCGAACTTTTATTTGCGAGCCTATATACTTTTGAAAGTGCTTCCTCTCAAAGAGCGGACGATTCAGTCCAGGAGATGATACTTCCAAGGTATATCGTCCTTGAATAGGATCCTCTACGTCCAACATGGCACTCACTTGATAGCTCACTTTTGAACAATCTTCTAGAGTGACCCCACTGTCACTATCAATATAAATCCGAAATAGCGACTGACGCCCCTGCCTAAGAAGCTCACAACCCACAAACTCATAGCCCATGGCCGTTATCAATAATGCCAAACGACGTTGCAATGTTTCTTCAGCTTGTTTCATACTATTGTTCTACAAAAAATGGGCATTATGCCCATTTTGATTCGGCTAGTGCACCATTCTATTTCTATGGGTCTATCTCTAAAAGTAAAAAACCCCAACCGGGGTTTTTACTTTTTTAGGTTCTTGGTAGCGGGGGCTGGATTTGAACCAACGACCTTCGGGTTATGAGCCCGACGAGCTACCAGGCTGCTCCACCCCGCAACAACTGGCGTTATTCTATATAAAAGCAGTGCCACATTCAAGCAAAAGTCTTGGATATTTTTTCCTATTGAATGAACCCTCCCAAGAGAAGAGGATTTATTGACTCACTTTGTTTATGACTTGCTCCAACTGATCTTTAGTCAGTTGGCCTGGAACAAAAATAATGGCTGACGATGGAGCATTCGGCGTCACATCCGACTTCGCAACAAAGAAAGCGGGCGTACCCATCAGTTGCAAATCTTGCGCAAGCTTATAATTTGCCTTAAGTTGCTGTTTGATAGCATCGCTAGCAAGAGCCGCTTTCACTTTATCCATATCTAATCCTACATTTTTGGCAACACCCAATACAGCATCTTGCGTGAGAGGTTGTTGTTTCGCTGCCAATAACATCAACGCATCATGAAATGCCGCGTATTTCCCTTGCTCATTCGCAGCCAATGCCACTTTTGCCGCATAGTCAGAGATAGGCCCACGAATAGGAAACTCTTTGAAAACAATTTTCACATTCGGATTATTTTTTATCAGATCCTGAAGGATAGGCGCCATATCAATGCAATGAGAGCACTGATAATCAAAAAACTCGACCACCGTTATTTTCCCATTCGCATTGCCCGCCATAGGATCTTTCCCTTCATGAAACAAAGCATTGGCAAACTTAGGTGAGTTGGTTTGTGTTTTCTGAATGGTTTCACGCGCTTGATTCATCTGTTTTTCCTGAAATAGTTGCAAAGATTGCACAACAACATCAGGATTTTTAAGCAAATAATCATGCACGACTGTTTCTATTTGTTGTTTTTCTGCCGAATTGAATGCATTACCCGAAGCTGTTGCATAACTTGTTACATTCATTGCAGCAATAGCCGCGATGGCTACACACGTCATTAGTTTACCTGACTTCACGGACTTCCCCTCCGATAATTTTTAGAGAACTCACAGTAAAATAGCGCCTACGAGAAGTCAAGCATGAAGAAAACGAGGCTAATCCACTAGATTGATCTGAGATAGTGAGCAATAGCGCTAATTCTTTCTGTTTTAAGCTTATCACCTAGTGCTTTTCCTTTAAACTGATCGAGATAGTGTTTCGCCTCTATCTTTTTTGCCGCATGAAGTGCATTGATAATCCATTCAGCTTTAGAAGAAAATCCACTGGCTTGATAAGCAAGTAACATTTTTTTAAACCGTTCCTCTCGACGAAAAGCATCGCTCGCTTGCAAAAATTGGAATACTTCTTCGGCTTGAAAATGAGTAATATGGTCATAGTGAGCTGCCTGTCCGACGACACATTCCGCTAAGGAAACATACTCATTGGGAGCACGAAAATGAAGCGAGAAAGCTTTCAGATCAGAGAGAGAGACCGCATAAAAGAGGGCAGCAAATCGAACCTGCGTATCTTCAGATAGCGTGACTGCGCGAACTAACGCCGGAATACCCGATTCAACTAAATTGGCATAAGGAAATAAAACCGATAATGCGCCGCATTCTGTCAAGACAGAAAAAAATATCTCTGGATTTTTTTCGGCTAAAGCACGCTCAAGCTCTTTCCACACTCGCTCTGAGGTGAGCTCGGCTACCTCGCCTGATGCCACCATGTGTTTCATTAGCTGCAGGGTCTCAGATGCAATGTGAAATCCTAAGTGAGCATACCGTGCAGCGAATCGTGCGACACGCAAAATACGTACTGGATCTTCTACAAATGCCCTTGATACATGACGAAGTTGCTTTTGCTCTATATCACGCTGACCATGATAAGGGTCGATTAACTCCCCGGATAAGGACTGAGCAATCGCATTGATCGTTAAGTCTCGACGCTTTAAATCCTCTTCTAACGTCACCTCTTTCGATGCATGAAATGCAAAACCCGTATAGCCTGGCCCCGTTTTTCGCTCCGTTCTAGCTAATGCATACTCTTCTCCGGTTTTCGGGTGCAAAAAAACGGGGAAATCCTTCCCAACTTGCCTAAAGCCCAGCCGTAACATGTCAGCCGCCGTCGCCCCCACCACCACCCAGTCTCGCTCATGGACTGGACGACCCAGTAGTTGATCCCGCACTGCACCGCCAACTAAATATACATTCATGGATAGATCTATCACTTATTTTTAATGATAATATCATAGATACATTAGACCGACGAGATCACACGATCCCCCTATGAAGATGAAAAAATCCTTTCAAAAATCGACAGAAAAATTACAAGGTTCTGAGCGTCATGGCATTGTCCTCACTTGTTATGGGCCAAAGATTGAACTTGAGGATACTGAAGGATCCATCATTCCTTGTCATTTACGTAAAAATATGGAACCTGTCACCACTGGCGACAACGTATTATGGCTGCCCGAAGATGAAAGCGCATCAACAGGTATTGTCGTAAAATTATTGCCCCGCAAATCGTTACTTGGCCGACCAGAAAATCCACACAAAATAAAATTAGTGGCAGCCAACATTGATACTATTATCATTGTGATCGCCCCTCCACCCTTATTATCAGAAGAAATGATCGACCGTTATTTGGTCGCGGCAGAAATGCTAGGCATACAGCCCGTCATTGTATTAAACAAAACAGACTTACTGGATGGACACAGTCCTGAAGACATTATGGGTCGAATCCAGGTATATCAACACATTGGATATCCCGTCATTTTATCCAGTGTATTGACTCACGATGGGCTAACTCAATTAGATGCATTTTTGCGTGATAAAACGTGTGTGTTAGTGGGTGCCTCTGGCGTTGGGAAATCTTCTATTATTGCTTCTTTGAATGAAGAATCGTTAGTTAAAATTGGAGAAAATTCTGCTTCAACTGGATTAGGAAAACACACCACCACTGCCACCCGTTTATATCATCTTCCTCATGGTGGTAATCTAATTGATTCCCCCGGCGTGCGTGAGTTCGGATTATGGAATGTAGCACCGACTGAATTATCAAAAGGATTTATTGAATTCAAACCTTACTTGTATCAGTGTCAATTTCGCAATTGTAAGCATATCAAAGAACCTGGCTGCGCTATCCAAGCTGCCGCGCATCGTGGGGCGATCTGCGAAAAAAGGTATGCAAATTATCTGAAAATTTACGCCACACTCTCTGAAAAACGAAAATAATCCTACATTACGATGCGTTATCTATCGCGGTGATCGCACAAGCCACATCATGACGTAAGTGCTTTTCATTCAGTGTTCCCAACACCACACTGCTCACCCCGGGTTGATTAAAAACAAATTGCATTGCTTTTTCTATCGGGTCTTGGTCTTGTAATAGGTCAAGATGTCCGCTTGCCAATGCTTTCTTAATCAGTACCCCTTTGTTGTGTTGATGGGCATAAACAATGACGTCTTGTTCTCCTCGTTGCAAAGGATGATAAGTCACCATCACAACGTCTGCCTGATCCACCGTTAATTTTCCACCTGAAACGGTTTTTGTCGACATCCCTATCGCCCGAATATAGCCCTGGTGCTTCAAGTCCGACAGAACATCAAATACTCCTTCATTTTCAATAATAGATTGATCATCGCCATTTGAGTGAACCAACACGATATCCAAAAAATCTGTCTGAAGACGTCGCAAACTACGCTCAATACTGTGTTGTATCGCTTTTTTTGAAAAATCAAAATGCGATTCTCCTTGAACAAACATTTCGCCCACTTTGGTCGATATGACCCAATCTTGCCGATTCCCTTTTAATGCCATGCCCAATCGTTCTTCGCTTGCTCCATAGGCAGGTGCTGTATCCAAAAAATTAATCCCTAATTCTTTGGCACAAACCAATATCTGCTGGATTTGCTTATCGCTTGGCAAATCGTATGCGGTAGGGTATTTCACTCCCTCATTCCGGCCCAATTTAACCGTGCCTAAACCAATTCGACTCACTAATAAATCTGTTTGACCCAGTCTTTTTTTCTGTATCATGTGAATACATCATCCCAGATCGGATTAGCCAGCATAGGCATGGGCCATGCGCGCAACTCACGAATATCGGATTTGATAGGGCTAATATTTTCTTGTTCTAAACAATGCAGCACTTGATTAGCAAGCAAAGGGGCAAAAGCCAATTTAACGGGCCAAACCACCGTCATATTTTCAATTTCTTTAAAATAACATGCATCCGGGCGTTTGCCATCGGATTGCAGCGCCTCCGCTCGATTGATCATAAATGAAGAAAATTGTGCAGATGAAAAATCTAGCCAAGGAAATAATGTTTTTAATTCTTTTCGAGCCGCTTTAATTTGCTGTTTTGAATCCCGTTTCACACCTTCTTCTGCCAACTGGCCGCCCAAATACCACACCCATTTGTTATCATGCGAGCGATGCGTAGTAATAGTAATACGCGGTACTGCTGATAACCCTAAACAATGTGCATAGATTTCATAAGGCAACTCATGTTTCACAATCACCATATGCAGCGGACGTTCTTGCATGTTAATGACATTCGAACCTAACTTATTTACCAAGATTTCGTTGCCACTCCCTGCTGCAAAAATATATTTTTGTGCCTCCAACTTCATTGAAGCAGCCTGAGACAGTTGGATCTGTATTGAATGCAAATGGCCTTTTGCATCTATCTCAAGTTGTTCGGGTTGAATGGGATCGACTTTAAACATAACATCTTGATTCAGTTTTGCTAATTCGCGAATTAAACTGTGCGTATCAATCACCATCTCGTTTAATGAATACACTTGACCTTTAAATTGAGGGTGTTGAAATAAAGGAGGATATTGATCGGGTGTCAGAATCTCCACCTGTCCTTTTAGCGAGAGACTCGCAAAAAAACCCGCCATTTTAGAGGTCACGCCACCTGTCGTCCAAAGATATTGATGCGGTGATAATACGGTGACATGACTCAAATCGATGTGACCTTCACCCGCTAACGCTTGTCTCCAAAGCGCTGGCATCGTCGCAATAGCGTGCATAGCTGCCGTTAGCTGACCTTGTAACGCATATTTCATTCCACCATGAATGATACCTTGTGCTTTGATAGTCTGCCCGCCGCCTAACGTCCCGGATTCTAATAACACAACCACATAACCTTGTTGGCGCAGTCGGTTTAACAGCCACAACCCTGCCACGCCACCGCCCATAATCACGATATCGACAACTGCATTTTTCACTCGATTTACCTCTCATGACAAAACCCACTATCACTTAAATGCGGGAATACCCGTTTGCGCGTGTCCCAATATCAGAGCATGGATATCGGCGGTTCCTTCGTAGGTTTTGACCGTTTCTAAGTTTAACATATGACGGATCACATGAAACTCTTCCATGATACCATTACCGCCATGCATATCTCTCGCCTCCCTCGCAATATCCAATGCTACCAAGGTTGAATGACGTTTAATTAATGACACCATTTGTGGTGCGGCTTTTTTTTCATCTTTTAAACGACCTACTCGCAGGCATCCTTGCAAGGCTAAGGCAACTTGTGTTTGCATAGTCGCTAATTTCATTTGAATCAGTTGATTCGCAGCGAGGGGTTTACCAAATTGCTTTCTTTCTAACACATAGCGTCTGGCTGCATGCCAACAATATTCTGCGGCGCCTAAGACCCCCCAGGCAATACCGTATCTGGCATTGTCCAAACAACCCAACGGTGCCGATAAACCCTCTGCATCCGGCAACTCATTTTCTTTGGGGACAAACACATTGTCCAACACAATCTCGCCCGTCACAGAAACACGCATACTCATTTTACCGTGCATGATGGGTGCAGATAGCCCCGGCATATCTTTAGTTAAAATAAATCCTCGAATCCGGCCATCTTCATTTTTTGCCCAAACAATAAATACATCCGCAATCGGCGAATGCGTGATCCACATCTTTGAGCCGTTTAGTATATAGCCATCTTTGACCGATTTAGCCCGTGTTTCCATCCCGCCAGGATCAGAGCCATGATTCGCCTCTGTTAATCCAAAACACCCTATCCATTCGCCTTTGACCATGTTAGGCAAAAAATAGTTCTTTTGTTGTTCACTACCATAGGCATAAATGGCATGCATTGCCAAGCTTGACTGGACGCTCATTGCAGATCGATATCCTGAGTCAACCCGTTCAATTTCACGCATAATGAGCCCGTAGGATACATAATTGATCCCGGCGGCACCATAACCTTGCATCGTGGCACCTAAAAAACCAGCCTCTCCCATTTCATATAAAACATTTCTATCAAATGCTTCTTGATGAAACGCCGCCAATACTCGGGGCTGTAATTTTTCTTCTGCATACACATGCGCTGCATCGCGTATCATTTTTTCTTCTTCGCTTAATTGCCCTTCTAAATTCAAGGGATCTTCCCAAGAAAAAAGAGTTTTGAAAGAATTTGCTGTTGACATAAGTCATTTCCTTTTTATACAAGTTCATAGTTAAAAAAATCTTAGTCATTTAGGAAGCATGACTAAAATTTCAGTCCCTCTATGCAATTGGCTCGTCACTGATATTGAACCTTGATGCAACTCTACAATTGACTTTACAATTGCCAAACCAAGACCAATGCCTCTCGGGCACTGAGAACGTGCTATATCCGCTCGATAAAAACGATTAAAAATCTTTGGAATATTTTTTTCTGCGATGCCAACTCCATTATCTTTCATACTGATTTGCACTATCGCCGGCTCTATTTCCATGAGATCAATCGTAATCATTCCACCCGTCGACGTATATTTCAACGCATTTGATAAAAGATTACTTAACATTCGGCGAAACATAATTTGATTAGCGTGCAATGTGGCTGATCCATGACAAATGACCGTGATATTTTTTTCATCTGCCGAAGCTTGATAGAAATCACAGATCACCTTGAGTTCTTTTCTCACATCGAGCATTCCTTTAGAAATTTCTAGCTGCGGATTTTCCGCATAGGATAAAAATAAAATGTTTTCAATGATATGTGAGATACGATGCAATTCTTCGATATTGGATTCTAACAAAGCTCGGTGCTCTAAAGGCAATATTGGATTAGTTAAGGCAATTTCAGTTTCACCGATTAAATTATTAACTGGCGTACGTAGCTCATGGGCAAGGTCCGATGAAAACTGAGTGAGCCTGGAAAATGACTCTTCAATTCGATCCAACATACGATTAAATGCGATACCTAATGTACTCAGTTCGACTGGCCATGCACCTGGATCAATTCGACGATTTAAAGATGTAGCCGTGATTTTTTCCGCTGCTTCTGTTAATTTATATAGACTTCGCATGCCGCGTCTGGCAATAAGAAAGCCAACAAAAAAAGCAACAATCAACCCGATCAACAAAACAATAGTGAGTTTTTTGCGATATTCACCGACTTCTTTATTCTGATATGAAATATCTAATGCCGCCTGAATAGTATAAGTTTGTGTTTTTGTTTCTAGCTTTGACTGAATTAACAAATAATCATTGCCGCTGGGCGATGTCCACCACTGGATTTGTTTGGAATGAAGCGTGGCATTGAGGTTAAAAAATTTAGCTTTTTCAAAAACTTTTTTCATGCCGTCGGTTTCGATAAGCATTTGGTTATTTTGATCTAAAATTCTCAGATAGTAAAAATAGACTATTTCATTAACAGTACGCGGGACTTCATCAACCTCTTGTCTTAATGCAACAAAATCATTGGGTTTATTTCGCAAAATACTGGCTAGTGTATCCATTTCATCCATTAAAAATTGATTATCCGCTTTTTTAAAGATAGAGGTCATTTCCCAGTAAGAAAATAACACGACAAAAACCAATAGCATAAAAGCAGCCAAACTATAGAATAACGTGAGTCGCGTGGTAATCGATTTTATGTGAGGAAGCATCATACTATTTTATCGCTCTTCCAATACATAACCAATGCCGCGCATCGTATGAATCAATTTTTTTTCAAATCCATCATCGATTTTTTGCCGCAATCTTCGTATAGCAACATCCACCACGTTGGTATCGCTATCAAAATTAATGTCCCAAACTCGCTCAGCAATCAGCGTACGTGACAACACTTCCCCTTGGTGTTGCGCCATAAAAACTAACAAAGAAAATTCTTTTGGCGTTAAATCAATTCGCGTAACACCACGAAGGACTTTATGTTTCGTTAAATCAATATCAAGATCGACGATACTAAGATGATCTTGCAGTTGCACTACGCCACGTCGCAATAAAGATCGAACACGCGCTAGCAATTCTGAAAAAGCAAATGGTTTTACCAAATAATCATCTGCGCCCAGCTCTAAACCCTTCACTTTGTCCTCAATATCAGCGCAAGCCGTAAGAAACAAAATCCGCAAATCGGGTTTGATCGCTCGCACTCCTTTTAAAATAGACCATCCATCTAGCTTAGGAAGCAATACGTCTAAAATAATCAAATCATAATATTGCTGCGATGCGACAAATAATCCATCTTGGCCATCTTGGGCTATGTCTACAGAAAACCCATTTTCACTCAAGCCTTTTGAGATATAGGCTGCTGTTTTATTCTCATCTTCAACAATTAAAATTTTCATACATTTCTCAAGCGTTATCTGCGTGTTACACCATCATTTTTTAACAATTCGTCATCACGGCTTCGCAATGACGAATCTTAGGAGTCACAACATCAAATTGTTAGAGGATGGCAATCCGATGCGAAAGCAAGTCATTGATGACTTGTGGATCCGCAAGTGTTGAGGTGTCGCCCAATTCTGCCGCATCGTTGTTGGCAATTTTTCTTAACAAGCGACGCATAATTTTGCCCGATCTTGTTTTAGGTAATGCCTCAGCCCATTGAATATAATCCGGTGTAGCGATTGCTCCAATGGAGTGTCGCACTTGTTGGATGAGTTCTTTTTTTAACTTTTCACTGGGCAGCATATGTTCTTTTAGTGTCACAAATGCATAAATACTTTCACCTTTAATCGCATGCGGCACTGCAACAACACCCACCTCCGAAACAGCAGGATGCTCTATAAAAGCACTTTCAATTTCACCCGTACCGATACGATGCCCCGATACTTTAATCACATCGTCATTGCGACCTGTAATCCAGAAATACCCGTCGCTATCACGCTTTGCATCGTCTCCTGTGAAGTAACATCCTGGAATTGCTTTGAAGTAATCATTCACAAATCGATCTCGATCACCGTAAATGCCTTGCATCATACCTGGCCAGGGTTGTTTAATCACTAATTTCCCCATCTGACCCTCTGGCATAGCATTGCCTTGGTCATCCACTACTTCTGGCACTACCCCAAAAAAAGGGCGAGTGGCAGATCCGGGCTTTAAGGGTGTCGCCCCAGGCAATGGACTAATTAAAATACCACCTGTTTCTGTCTGCCACCATGTATCCACAATGGGGCAACGATTATCACCCACTACCCTATAATACCATTCCCACACATCTGGATTAATGGGTTCACCGACAGAACCTAATAATCGTAAACTGTGGCGTTGAGTCAGAGTTACCCATGTATCGCCCTCTCGTCGTAATGCTCGGATCGCCGTCGGCGCCGTGTAAAATACGTTGACCTGATGCTTATCAATGATTTCCCAAAAACGACTGGGGGTCGGAAAATGAGGGACGCCTTCAAAAATAACCGTGGTAGCGCCATTGCATAATGGGCCATATACCGTATACGAATGACCTGTAATCCACCCCATATCGGCGGTACACCAATAAATATCGTTTTCGTGATAATCAAATACATATTGATACGTCACTGCAACATAGACTAAATAACCTGCTAAGGTATGTAAAATACCTTTTGGCTTACCTGTCGAACCTGACGTATAAAGAACAAACAAAGCATCTTGTGAATCCATCATGTCACAAGGACATTGCATCGATTCGGTTGCAATCATTTCATGATACCAATGATCCCGGTTTTCTTGCCATGCGACAACATGCTCAGTGCGCTTCACGACAATAACATGATGAACCGAAGTCTCTTTTTCTAGGGCTTCATCCACATGATGCTTCAGAGGAATCACTTTTCCTCCGCGCATTCCTGCATTCGCTGTAATAACAACTTGGCATTTCGTTTCTTTCATCCGCATGAGTAGTGCATCAGAAGAAAAACCGCCAAATACAACCGTATGAACTGCACCAATCCGTGCACAAGCCAGCATGGCAGCGACTGCTTCGGGAATCATAGGCATATAAATCGCGACCGCATCGCCTTTTTTAATATGTAACTTTTTGAGTGCATTCGCTAATTGGCAAACTTCTTGATATAACGCATGATAAGTAATGGTTTTTGATTCATCAGGTGAATCGCCTTCCCAAATCAGTGCCGCTTGATTGCCTTTCGCTGCAAGATGTCTATCGAGACAGTTGTAACAGGCATTTAATTTGCCTCCTGGAAACCAAACCGCATCCAAATTTTTAAATCCACCGGTCAAAATTTCGTCGTATCGCTTAAACCAGGTTAATTTATCCGCTTGACCTCCCCAGAAGTTTTTGGGGTCTCGTAACGATCGTGCATACATTTCCTGATATTGCATCGAATTAACCAAGGCATGCTTTTCAAACGTTGGCAAAATTGGATATAAAGATGTCTCTCCCATGCTTTGAAGTCCTTCTTTGTTCGCTTGACCGAGTGTAAATAAGGCAAAAATTACCCATATGACAGATGACAAATATACTTTATAATTATTCTACCTCACACCTGTGATCCAATCGAGGCCAAAAATCACTATGGATACCCTAATGCACTCTTTTGTACAACTGCATATTGAAGCATTTGCAAAAGCACTCTTACTGATTTTGTTTGGGTTTATCCTGGCACGTGTGTTAAGTAACAGCTTAGAAAAGCTCATCGTAAAAAAAATCTCGCCGCATTTGACAATGATCGTGCGTGGAACAACATTCTATATCATTTTGCTCCTTTTTATCATATCGGCTGTTCAGCAGTTAGGTTTCAAAATTAGTACACTGCTGGGCGCCACAGGTATTTTAACCGTGGCATTGGGTATTGCTTCACAAACTTCCATGTCAAACTTAGTCAGCGGAATTTTCATTATCGGAGAAAAACCTTTCGCCTTGGGCGATTTGATTAAAATAAATGATATCCAAGGCGAAGTGTTCTCCATTGATTTTCTTTCTGTCAAAATTCGTGCGTCAGACAATACCATCATCCGCATTCCCAACGAAACCTTGATCAAGTCAGCTATTATCAATTTATCCTATTTTCCAATGAGGCGAATTGATTTAGTCATTGGAGTCGCTTACAAGGAGGACATCGATCACGTGCGGCACGTTTTTCTTCGCCTTGCCGATGCAAACCCACTCAGTCTGAAAGACCCAAAACCTTTCATCGCCATTCTTGATTTTGGTGAATCCGCTATCAATATACAATTTTCTATTTGGACAGCGAGAGAACATTATAATGAGCTTAAAAATAGGATCCAAGAGCAAATTAAAATGGCTTTCGAAAAACAGGGCATTGAACTCCCTTTTCCAGCCCGCACCCTTTATACTGGAAATCTCTCTTCTGCTTTTTCCACACCAATCGCTGCCCCTCCTCCTGACCCGGTACGATAAAAGTGAATGCCCTCACTCATCCTCTTAAAAAAATAAAAAAACACCGAGAACTTTCTGTGATTGGGTGGCGCGAATGGGTTGCTCTGCCAGCACTCGGCATTAATCGCATCAAAGCAAAAGTGGATACAGGCGCGCGCACTTCTGCACTCCATGCTTTTGCATTAAGACCTTTTAAAGAAGGTCCCCAAGACAAAATTTGTTTTGATATACATCCCATACAGCATAATACAGAGACCGTTATGACTTGCACTGCCAATCTCATTGATAAACGCTGGGTCACTGACTCAGGTGGACACAAAGAGGAACGTTATGTCATCAAAGTACCTATCATCATGGGACAAGACACTTGGTCTATTGAAATTACCCTAACGGAACGTGATACAATGCTGTTTCGCATGCTGTTAGGCAGAAATGCTATCCGAAGGCGTTTCTTAGTAAATCCAGCAAAATCTTTTATAAAAAACAACAAGGCAGGCTATGAAAATTGCAATCCTATCGAGGAGATATAACTTATATTCAACGCGGCGCTTGATAGAGGCTGCTCAGAAGCTTGGATATCAAGCCGACGTCATTGATACGCTGCGTTGCTATATGAATATCAGCTCTTCTGGGCCCACCATTCATTACAAAGGAACTAGTCTGCCGCATTACGACGGGGTCATTCCAAGAATAGGCGCATCCGTCACTTTTTATGGCGCTGCCGTTGTTCGACAGCTAGAAATGATGGGCGTTTTTTGCGTCAACGATTCTATTGCCATAACACGCGCTCGAGATAAGTTGCGTTGTTTACAGTTGCTATCGAAAAAGGGGATAGGACTACCCATTACAGGATTCGCTCACTCACTCGATGAAATTCAAGATTTAATTAAAATGGTAGGCGGCCCACCATTGATCATTAAATTCCTGGAGGGCACGCAAGGGATAGGCGTCATTTTAGTGGAGACGTCAAAAGCGGCTCGCAGTGTCATTGAAGCATTCCTGGGGTTAAAAGTTAACATTCTTGTGCAAGAATACATTAAAGAAGCAGCAGGCATGGATATTCGTTGCTTTGTCATCGGTAATGAAGTCGTCGCCGCGATGAAACGCCAAGCCAAGCCTGAAGATTTTAGATCAAACTTACACTGCGGAGGTGCCGCTAGTGCAGTGGATATTTCCAGTGAAGAACGTAACATGGCGATTCGCGCCGCAAAAATCATAGGATTAAATGTCGCAGGTGTCGACATTGTCAGATCCGATCGAGGCCCGCTCATTATAGAAGTCAACGCCTCACCGGGCTTGGAAGGAATCGAACAAGCAACCGGTGTTGATGTGGCCAGTCACATTATTCAATTCATTGCACAAAATGCCTAACTCCACCATGACCCTTTCCAGAGGTTCATTGCAACATGGCTTTAAAGTCAGTTGCAAGTTGATGCAAATCGAGTTTGTTTAGAAAAAGCGAATAACACATCCATGCGCTGAGTGCTGCAATATCTTGAAATTGATGAGGTACATAATGCGGAGGCACGACAATCTTCTCTTCTAATAAATCAGAAAAAATATGGATATCTTCGAGCGTGGTTTTTCCCAGAAATAATAAAGGTATTTGTGCCACCAATCCTCGCTGCACTGCCAAACGCACATAATTATAAATTAAAATAAATCCCTTACTATAAGAAAGATCTTTAGTAAATGGACCGGCATCCGGTGTGCTGCCACGAAAGACACGTGTTGTGGAATGATAACTGTCTTTCTCGTCCATCCCTTCACTACGATAAAAATTAAAAACATCTAAAAAATTAGCGCCTTCTTCCGCCATATTGACGGCAGTAATACGATTGGTTAATCGCTTCACTCGTCCTGGATAAGAAGAAAAGGTAAACACTTCGGTGATAATGGCTAACCCTTCTTGAGTAATGGTGGAAGAAGGAGGTCCTTTACTGAGAAAAGTGCATACCGGTTGCAACATGCCATTCATGGTCGTGCCTAAATGCACCCAACCTTCATGAATTTCAAAAATACGAATTTCGCGTTCACTAAACATACCTTGTTTATGAATTTTGATGCGTTCTGCACCTGCAGCGGCATCTGCCAAAATACCATCGCTGAGTTCAACACGCGGAGTATGATTTTTATCTGTAAAATACTGAGCTAACTTATTCCCAAGAATAGTCACTGTTTCTTCACTGGTAAACACTTTTTCGTCCGAATTCGTCGTGACTTGGTCTTTTATATTAGACAAGGTGTCGCTGACTAACAATGCTAAATCTTTTAAGGTTGGAGCACCTACATGAAAAGCATCTTCAGAACTTCCATATAACTCTTGAGATATTTCAGTAAACTTAGACGTTCCTCTGGCGATTAACATCTCCACGACTCGGGAATATTCACGGCACATTCGCTGCATAATGCTGCCAACACCGCTATATTGACCTAGCTTTTGTCGAATATGCCGTTCAATTTCATAAAATTCTTCTATTTTTTTATGTGGATCAAACTGCAGTGGATTATATTTTTGATAATAATCCGTCGTCACGTCTGGCAATTCTTTAAATTTATTCTTGAAAAATCTCTGTTGGACCTCTGAACTCCATTTAATAGAATCCAACACGCGGATGGGTTTTTGCGCTTCGACAATAGAATCTGACAATTGGCGAATCACTTGCTGATAATCATTAAGCATGGAGAGGCATATTTCCTACTCGTGTCGATAATAACTTAATGATAGCACTATCTATCCCTGTTTGTGACATCGTTTTTCAAACGATGCGACACAAGTACCATGCTCCAATCGGATAGCAGCAACTGTTAGGGTCTAGGACCCTTAACAGATTCTGAACATTCTGTTCCGCAGGAGCCAATCGATAGCCAGCAACAAGAAAAATCGTTATAACATGCCAAATCGTTTCAATTTGGTTCGCAACGTCCCTCTTGAGACACCTAACAGCCGAGCGGCTTCAGATTGATTGTTTCTTGTATATTTCAATACCACTGATAGCAGCGGTTCTTCAATCTCATCCATAAAGAAATCATACACATTTTGTGGCTCTTCGCCTTTTAAATTAGCAAAATAGTGACGCATCACCTCGGTCACATTCTCCCTTAAAGACACTGCGTTTGCATCGGAATGTAAACCTACCTTGTCATTATCCATAACCCGTCATCCTTCATCATCGTGTTGATTAATAAGTTGCGAAAAGAGATCCACGTCGCTCTGACTCTTCTGCACAATGAACGCAAAGCTGAAAGCCCAGTTTGCATCGCTCAAGAGGAATGTCTTCTTCACATTCTTTACACACTCTTGAGCCGGGCTTCGCTTCCATATTTCGGCGCATTTTATCAAGGGCTCGCGACACCTCATTGTCAATAAACGTATTGGCAATATCTGCTTCATCAGCCATAGGATACCTCCAAAAAAGACGGATAATTATACGTGAAATTATGTATTAAGAAAGCCTTTTTCCGTTGGTTACATATCCCCAAAATGAGTTTGAATGGCAGAAATTGCGGCAATAGCAGCTGTTTCTGTTCGTAAAATTCTCGGGCCTAGCGACAACGAAATGAATCCCTGCTGGTTAGCCAGGGCAATTTCTTGTTCGCTCAACCCTCCTTCTGGACCAATCAATACACTCACTTGAGCATTTGATGGCAGAGCCAGTGTGCGCAGGGTTTGTTTGGCATAAGGCGATAAAACTAAGCGGAGTGACCCTATTGAAGAACCGGATTGTAACCATTGATACGATGCGATAGGTGGGGCAAGCACCGGTAGCTGATTACGGCCGCATTGTTCGCACGCGCTTTCAATAATGGACTGCCAATGCTGCATACGTTTCTGACTTCGCTCAGCATTCAGTCTGACCTGGGTTCGTTCAGCCACGATGGGAACGAGTGTCTTCACCCCCAATTCGACCGATTTTTGGATGATATAATCCATTTTTTCCCCGCGGGAAATGCCTTGCGCCAACGAAATAGCAATGGGTGATTCCGTCTCTTTCGGGAGATACGCTATCAGTTGGACCGTCACTTGTTTTTTGTCCACCTTGATGATGGTTGCGAGATATTCACCGCCTTGACCATTAAAAAGCGTTAACTGATCCCCCGTGCGGGCACGTAGAACACGAGCAATGTGATGGCTTGCAGCCAGGGTTAAGGTAACTTCTTCGCCTTTTTGTAAAGGAATGGCCTGAAAAACGCGTGACCTAGTCATTTGATTTGATAATCTGTCACGGGAACACCCTGAATCAGATGTTCTTGAATAATTCGCTCCAAGACTGAGGGTGTGCAGGAATGATACCAAACCCCTTCTGGATACACCACAGCAATAGGGCCTTGGGTACAAAGGCGCAGACAATTTGCCTTGGTGCGATAGATACCGCCTTGCCCGGTCAATTGAAGCTCATCCAGTCGAGACTTTAAATACTCCCATGCGACCCTGCCTGTGTCTCTATCACAGCATTTTGGCTTAGTTTGATCACAACACAAGAAAATATGTCTTTTAATGTCGCGTAATGCCAGCTCTTGCACCCTCTGCATCAGCTTATTACTCATGAAACACGGTTCCTTCTCCTATCTATGACGCCCCAAGTCATCCCATACTCTAGACCTGGCAAATAACGCTGCAATCGCATATCATACTCAGCACGGTTTAATGAGACAAATAAAAAATGAACAAGTTTTATATTCAAACGCATGGCTGCCAAATGAATGAATACGATTCGTCGAAAATGGCAGATGTGTTAATGGCATCCCATCAATTAGAAAAAACCATCAACCCAAATGAGGCAGATGTATTACTGCTAAACACTTGTTCCATTCGAGAAAAAGCACAAGAAAAAGTATTTTCTGAACTCGGAAGGTGGCGCCTGTTAAAAGAAAAAAATCCTCATGTCATTATTGGGGTAGGCGGCTGTGTCGCTAGCCAGGAAGGCGCTGCTATTATTGAACGTGCTCCCTTCGTGGATCTTGTCTTTGGACCTCAGACCCTGCATCGACTGGGTGAAATGCTCACCGAAGCAAAAACACATAAAAAATCTGTCGTCGATATCCGCTTTCCTGAAATTGAAAAATTTGATCACTTGCCAGCACCACGCGCCGAAGGACCAACTGCATTTGTATCCATCATGGAAGGTTGTAGTAAATATTGCAGTTTCTGCGTAGTTCCTTATACACGCGGGGAAGAAATCAGCCGGCCATTGGATGATGTATTGACAGAAATCGTCTCCTTAGCTGAACAAGGTGTCCGAGAAGTGAACTTGCTAGGACAAAACGTCAATGATTATCGTGGGTTGATGCATGATGGCAACATAGCGGATTTAGCTGAATTAATCAACTACATAGCGGCCATCGATGGCATTGTCCGTATACGCTTTACCACATCGCATCCTGTTGCATTTTCTAATCGCTTGATTCAAGCCTATGCAGAAGTTTCAGCCTTAGCCAATCATTTGCATTTACCGGTACAAAGTGGCTCTGATCGAATTTTAGCGGCCATGAAAAGAAACTATACGGTATTAGAATACAAATCCAAAATTCGCCGCCTGCGAAAAGTTCGGCCAGATATCTGCATCTCTTCTGATTTCATTATTGGATTCCCAGGCGAGACTGAAGCAGATTTTGAAGACACAATGAATCTTATTCACGCTATTGGGTTTGACAATTCATTTAGTTTTATTTTTAGTCCGAGACCCGGTACACCGGCAGCACAATTGCCAGATGATGTGCCGCTGGAAATAAAAAAACAACGCCTTGCGATTTTGCAGCAACGTATTTTACATCAGGCGCAAGACATCAGCGAAAAAATGGTGGGTACGATTCAATCTATCCTCATCACCGGTCCATCCAAAAAAGATCCTTTGGTATTAGCAGGCCGGACTGAAAACAATCGGGTAGTGAATGTAAGAGGTCACCCCCGTCTTATCGGACAGCTTGTCTCGGTGAAAATTACAGATAGCTTACCGAATTCGTTACGGGGTGAGCTCGTTTAAAAAGAAGCAATTCATTCAAAATTTCGTTATACTAGCCTGAGTAGTATGACATGAGGGTCTTATACCGCTTGGAAACAACCCATTGCTCAAAAGTGATCGCACTGACCCCGGAAGACAATAAGCGTCTCCTTAATCTGTGTGGTCGTCATGATGAACATATTCGCCTGATTGGTAACAGACTGGATGTCACTATCAAACAAAGAGGTTATACGTTTGCTTTGCGCGGCTCGCCCAACGCCGTTCAAATGGCGGAACATGCACTCGTTAAACTCTATGATGATGCCGAACAAAGAGCGATGTTATCTGCCAATGATATCCACTTGTATCTTCAATCGTTACCTAGGTCATTACAAAAGTCAGCTTCAACCTATCGAGAAAACCACATGGATATTCGTACCAAACGTGGCTTGATTACCGCCCGCGGCGAAAATCAAGTCACCTATTTACAACACATATTACACCACGATATTAATTTTGGTGTCGGCCCGGCTGGAACAGGTAAAACCTATTTGGCCGTCGCCTGTGCCGTACATGCTCTTGAAATGGAGCGGGTGAGCCGAATCATTTTAGTACGCCCTATCGTTGAAGCAGGTGAGAAATTAGGTTTCTTACCCGGCGATTTAGCACAAAAAGTTCACCCCTATTTACGCCCACTGTTTGATGCATTACATGAAATGCTAGGGCTTGAGCTTGCCAGTCAGCTCACAGAAAGACAAGTGATTGAATTGGTTCCACTGGCCTATATGCGTGGTCGTTCGCTCAATGATTCATTTATCATCCTTGATGAAGCTCAAAATACAACGGTTGAGCAGATGAAAATGTTTTTAACTCGGATTGGTTTTAATTCTAAAGCGGTGATCACCGGTGATAAAACACAAATTGATTTACCAAGCAGAACCGAATCAGGGTTAGTACATGCGCTTCAAGTATTAAAAAATGTAAAAGGCATTAGTTTTACTCAATTTCAACCCTCTGACGTGGTTCGCCATCCTTTAGTACAAAGCATAGTTGAAGCTTACGAATTGCATAATAAAAACCAAGGTAGCTAACATGTTCGAGATCACTATCCAACGAGCGATCCCTGCAAAGGGACTGCCCAGCCCAACCAAATTGAAACAGTGGGCTCTTGCTGCCTTAAAAAATAAAACGCCTTCAGCTGACATCACCATTCGCATCATTAATAAAATAGACATGACTTCATTAAACTTACAGTATCGCAACAAAAATCATCCTACAAACGTACTGTCTTTTCCTATGGATAGTCCACTTGAACTGCAAGGACAAACTGCCATTCTGGGTGACATTCTGATTTGTGCTGATATCATCCAAGAAGAAGCCATCGCTCAAAAAAAAATGGAAACGGCACACTGGGCACACATGGTTGTGCACGGTACTCTTCATTTATTGGGTTATGATCATGAAAAAAAAAAGGATGCAGACATCATGGAGAAAGAAGAAGTGAACATTTTAACATCATTAGGATTTCACAATCCCTATTTAACCTAAAGAGGAAACAGTATGAGTGGGGATCGCGATGTCGATCGCAACAAACGTTCTTGGTTTGAACGTTTAAGCAATCTTTTAATTCGAGAACCAAAAAACCGTGACCAATTGATGGATGTGTTACGTGACTCAGAAGAGAGAGATATTTTAAGCTCAGAAATGCTTCGGATGATAGAAAGTGTATTGCGCGTATCTGAAATGCATGCGCGAGAAGTCATGATACCTAAATCACAAATGGTTTACATTGAACGCACCAGTCCGCTTGATACGATATTACCGTTAGTGATTGAGTCTGGCCATTCACGTTTTCCTGTCGTTGATAGCGATGATATCATTGGTATCCTGCTGGCTAAGGATTTACTCAAATATTGCTTCAAAAAAGAAGATGTTACATTTAATATCAATGATATGTTGCGCCAAGCCACTTTCGTTCCGCAAAGCAAACGCCTAGATATACTGCTTCGAGAATTTCGAATTAATCGAAATCATATTGCCATTGTCATTGACGAATACGGTCATGTGGCAGGCTTGGTGACGATAGAAGATGTGTTAGAACAAATTGTCGGTAACATTGAAGATGAATACGATATTGATGAAGAAGATGACATCAAAAAACACGAAGATGGATCTTTCACAGTGAAAGCATCCACCACGATTAGCGATTTTAACGATTATTTTAACACGGAATTTAGTGATGAAGCCTGTGATACAATTGGTGGACTGGTATTAAAAGGTTTTGGACATTTACCAAAGCGCGGCGAAACATTAAAAATTGAAAATTATCGCTTTAAGATATTACATAGTGACAGTAGACGCATTCATTTATTAGAGATCAGACAAATCAAATAACTTTTTTAACCTAAATTCAAAGGTCTACTGCATATTTTTTATCATAGTTTAAGATCTATACCCCAATGATTTGAAAAACAAATATCTTGTAATTTCCGACGCCCCGCATAAGGTTTATCTGCACCTTTTAATTTACCAATTCCAAGCAATGCAACGACACGCACGTGTTCTGGAATATGTAATACTGACTTTACCTTATCTTCGAAGAATCCCTCCATAGGCGCGGTATCATAACCTAATATTTCAGCCATCCACATCATTGTTGTAAAAGCAATCATCACATGACGATTAACCCAAACCGCATAATCCGGTGCGACACCCATTGCATTTCCAGGAGGGGAAGTAAATGTTTTATTCAGCTGCTCTTTCATTTGTTGGTTTTTTTCTTTAGAAAAACCATATTGTTCAGATTCAATCAGTACCGTATCTAAACTATCGCCCATCGGAGCATGTAAATCACCACAACACACTATGATTGCACTTGCTTCTTCAACTTTAGGTTGACCCATTGCGGCTTCACGTAAGCGCTTTTTTTGTTCCTTATCACGAACAACCACAAAACGCCATGGTTGTATATTATAACCACTAGGCGCTTCCATTCCTGCTTTCAAAATTTTTGATAAAATTTCATCTGGTAGTGGCGAGCCATCAAAACTAGGAGTTGCTCGACGTGCTGAAATAACTTCGCTGAAAAGTCGTTCTGTCATATTTAAACCCCGCTCTATATTCATTCTTTCATAAATTTATCTGGATGAGTCAGTAACAATTGAGCCAAGACGACCTCCTTACATTCAGATGATTTAAACATCGATAAACGTACTTTATCAAGATCACGGATATTTGTCAGGTAGTATCTCTTTTTTTGTTCATCATTTTAGTTCTTCTCCACTACGGCGAGTATTTATTTGAGCTTGCAAAGAAGCAATCGCATTAAGTGGATCAGGATTTTTCCAAACCGCGGCACTATCGGCAACCATGTTGACTGGATAATGAAGTACAGCCGATAGAGTTTGATTTATTTCACCTGCGGCGAAAATCGGGATTTTAATGATTTTCCGAATTTTTGCAAGCTCTGATAATGAAGTAACGAGAGTGTCTTGTTTACCTTGAGTGGAGAACAAACACTCTATAGTAATATAAGACGCCCCTGACTGTAATGCAAATTTGGCTTCTTCAATAGTATGACAGCTGGCCCCTATTATAAATGGATCGGGTAGCCGCTTACGAATTCGGTCTATGGGATAATCTTGCTGTCCAAGATGGACGCCATCCGCAAGATCGAACGCTATGTCAACATGCTCATTGATAATGAGCAATTTATCTGAATTTAATAGTTCTTTACATCGAATAACTTGGTTTAAAAAATCTCTTTTATCAGATAATGTCGCGCGTAGTTGCACTAACTGAACAGAACTTTTGTTGATGATGTTGATCATACTTTCAAGAGATAAAGGCATGAGGTCTGTATCAATAATAAGATAGAGTCCTTGTAACTGATCTTGTTTCATAAAAACAATGGCTTTTTGGGTTATCTCTTGCTGTAAGAGATAAGCATCGTAACGAAGAGCCTTCATTTTCTCTTGACTAAGCTGATCTTCACTAAATTCTTCCAGTACGCGTAACGCTTCTTGGATTCTGATGATATTAGCTTGTATGACGTCAACCAAATGAAGTCGTACATTTTTTTCTTTAAGAGAAGGGCCGCCAAGATCTGTTTCTGAAATGAAAGGGAGATAGGTTGCTTGTAAACTATGCCGTAATGTTCTTATTTTGTTAAACAAAAACGCATCTCTTAATATAAAGCGAGCGATGTCTTCTAAAACTCGCGCACCCTCTTTTACTCGATGAAGATTAGCATTAATTAAATGAATGGTAGACATGATTTGCTTGATTTCTCTACTATAAGATGGGCCATGTTTTCGCCAGACATGCATCTGCCATCAGATGACCAAGCGCAGTAGAATAGCGATAAAACCGTACTGTGATATTCGGTGTGGCTTCCTCACGCTGGGATCATCCAGCTCAAGTTCTACGGGCATTTCTCAGTCGTTCAGCAACACCCCGAATCACCTTCACCCGAGAACGAGTTAATGATATTTTTCCCGTCTTGTCAAGGCGGAAGTTTTTCTTGATGGCTAGCGGTTCGTTTCTAAGCATCTTATTACGCGAACTCCGACTAAGAATCAAAGCCCGAAAGGGTGTCATTTCCGCATGCTTTGTGTTGTTTGGCGTTGCCCGATAGATGGCGCCCTAGGGCGGATTCGAACCGCCGACCTGCCCCTTAGGAGGGGGCCGCGCTATCCATCTGCGCCACCAGGGCATCTTTATATAACATAAGGTTCATATTACCTGAGTTTCTCACTTTACGCGAGAATCGGGCACAGCAGTTATCTGTTAGGGAGTAGAATCGGACAGAAATGACTATATTTCATTGATTGGTACCGAGAGTCGGAATCGAACCGACACGGTGTCACCACCACCGGATTTTGAATCCGGCGCGTCTACCAGTTCCGCCATCCCGGCACCTTGAAGGCGCAGAGTATACCAAACTCGCGTGCATCGTCAACACTATCTAAACAGTGCGAATAGTAATCATTCAGGTTTCATCGATTGGAGACTAGGGGCAGTGTGATTGAGTAGAGAGAGAGAGGGTAGTGACAGATTACGATTCACCGTAGTAGTGGGTGAAAAGAAACGGTAGTCTACTATTTTAGGAGGGCTATAGGCAGCCGAATACACTGGCTTTGGCAATATTAAGATTGGAACTTCTTGGGCGGTACTTTTTTCTTCATCAGGTGAAGTAGGCTCAAATAAAGGTGATATGTCGGCCATCGTTTTATTTAATTTAGATTGCTCTGGCTGTAATAAGGTTTCGTAGGTTTCTTGTAATAATTGTGCTTCTCTTCGAACATAATTAATCAAAGAAAATTCGTTTTTCCCTTCTTGCAATGTTTTGCGAAGAAAAATTACTGCTTCCTGAAAATCCGGCGGTTGGTATTGATTAAAAAAGTTTTTTAATAGATCGGTTCGCTCTTTTCCAAACGTACCATGTTGGTAACTCTTATTATCGGGAATAATATGATGCTCAAGATATTTTTCACAAGCACTGACTATAATGAGTCGTAACAACTCAACTTTATGATCTAACGGTGTTATTTGTATGGGGAGTTTTCCTTGATTAGAAAACTTAACATGCTGCCCATCAATCGCATAAAAATCAAACGTGACTTGATTTTTTTCATGAATACTCACTTTAACGGCCCCATGTTGTTTTAAAAAAAATGGAGTCTCCTCTTGATTCTCAAAACATCGTCTAGGTTCTAAGTGACCACCACCTCCACCCGCTACAATTTGAAAAAATCCCCTTGGATGACGACTGAATGAATTAAAATGATTATGCGCTGAAAAAACTATATGATATTTAATATGTTGGAAACACAGTATTTTGTCAAGCAGTCTGCTGTATACAGAATCTGTTATGCCTAATTCGCTCAATTTTTTTAAGTCCCCTGATCCAACATATAATTTAATATCATCGACATCCTGAATTCGCTTGCTGACAGCATCATGCAGTGGATGATGCATACATAATATCTTGACGGTATCTTGATTGGCGCGTATCGAACTTGCCAGCCAATTTGCCTGATTGAGTACATTATTTTTATCCTGCAATGAATCAATAAAATCTTTTGCATAAGTCGTAGAATCCATCAGATAAATTTCAATATTCGTGTCTTCAGGTTTTATGACGCCAAAACGACCTGGCATATTCCACTTGGGAAGTACTGCTAAATTCAGCTTAGGTTGACGGTACAATGATATATTTTCTTCAAAGAGATACGTATGTGCTATTTGTGCTTGTATTTTTTGAAGATCAAAGATAATACGTTCTTGCTCTTGTAATACTCTTGGGCCATCAGGAAGGTAAGATGTTATGTTAGGGATGAAATGTTGCATCGGTTTAAAAATCGTGCTTAGCTTATCTGAAATATGATTTTTAATATTTCGTATATGATCTACACTATGCTTATGTACATCGTGATCGTGATTTCCTGGAATAACAAAAAAAGGAATTTTATTGATGGATGTTAAGGTGTCATTTGCATAAATAGTTTTAAAATGTGTTTCAAAAACAGAGCTATAGGGATCATCAACACCTCCATCATAAAAATTATCTCCCAACACAATCACAAAAGAAGGCGGTTCTTTTGCAGCCATAGCATTCATTAAATCAGCTACTTTTTTTTGCTGTTCTGTCGCATTGCCGGCACAACCAAACACAAAAAAACATAATTCTGACTGTGTTTTCTTTTCGTCAGGCTCATTTTCTTTTTTTTTCCTTGAATCAGACAGCACATAATTATAAGGTGTATTAGCAACCTCATTACTGTCTACTATCTTCGTTAATTTGATATTTTCGTTGCGATTTCTAAACATAGTAAGTCTCATGGATTGATGTGATTGATGAAAGATGATAAAAAACTGATACACCTATCTTTTTAGTCATGCCTATCGGCGACACGTTGAAGTCATTTTCACTAATAAAGACTAAACCATCTCTATTGGATCAACATCCAGCGACCAACGCACTCGTTTTTTAGTGGGAATTTTTTCAATTTGAGGTATTAGGTTCTTTAATTCATTATGCAAATAAGAACGCTTTTTAGCTTGTAATAACAATTGAGATCGATGACGTCCAGCCCGCATTGGCATTCCTGCTGGGATAGGTCCCATAGTCTGCATATTTTTGTTCTTCTCGTCAACCCTCTCCTTTATCTGCTGCAAAAAATGAATTGCATCATTGTTATTGTAAGCTTCTGCACGGAATAATGCAAAATGTGAGTAAGGTGGCAATGCAGCAAGCGCTCTTTCTTTTAAAAGAATTTCTGCCAATTTCTGATAATTTTCATTAACTAACTGTTGTAAAAAGCAGTGTTCTGGATGACGAGTTTGAATAATCACTTTCCCTGGTTTTTCATCACGTCCGGCTCGACCGGCCACTTGAATGATTAATTGAGCCATTCGTTCCAATGAACAAAAATCTGCGCTAAAAAATCCTCCGTCTGCATCGATCACAGCCACTAATGTCACATTGGGAAAGTGATGCCCTTTGGCAAGCATTTGAGTGCCGATTAAAATAGCATGCTCTCCTTTTTGAATGCCTTCTAGCAACGTTTCCATTGCCCCTTTTTTACGAGTACTGTCCTTATCGAGTCGCGCAATAGAATAGTGAGGAAATGCTTTTTTCAAAATGACTTCCAAGCGCTCTGTACCATGACCCATTGGATATAATGCGGTAGAAGCACATTGCTCACATGAATGAATAAGTTTTTTTTGGCTATCGCAATGATGACAAAATAAACGTGCTACTCGCTGATGATACGTCATAGGCTTATTACAACGTTGACACATCGGTATCCAACCGCATGCATGACAAATCAATGCGGGTGAAAATCCTCGTCGATTTAGAAACAACAGCACTTGCTCACCACAATGTAGACGTTGCTCAATTTGTTGCAGTAAAGTGGATGAAATTCCTTGCTCTAGTGTCATATGACGAATATCGATTATCTCAAAGACAGGCATCATCGCTTTGCCTGTGCGTTCAGGCAACATTAATGATTGAAAACGACCTTGTTTGACATTATGGACAGCTTCAAGTGAGGGGGTAGCTGATCCCAAGACAATCGGAATCTGTCTGAAATGCGCACGCATAATGGCCACATCTCTTCCATGATAACGAAATCCTTCTTGCTGTTTAAAAGAAACATCATGCTCTTCATCGATGATGATCAAACCCAAATCAGCAAACGGCGTAAACACGGCTGAACGCGTACCAATGATTACGCGAGCATCTCCTCGCGTTGCCGCTAACCAACCTTGTAATCGTTGCTTAGCTGTCATCCCAGAGTGCAGCGTGACAATGGGAACAGTGAAGCGCTCACGAAACCGTTGCATCGCCTGAGGAGTCAACCCGATTTCTGGCACTAATAGTAAAGCTTGTCTCCCTCGCTGCAATACGTCGGCAATGGCCTGAAGATAGACTTCTGTTTTGCCGCTACCGGTTACTCCTTCTAATAAGAAGGCCTTAAAACCATATGCTGCTGCCCGAATATGGGTAACAGCACGTTGTTGGGCTTCATTTAGACTAAAAGGGGCCGCTTGATGAACCGACCTAGTCAATGGCGTTGGGTATACTCTCTCAGCTGGCTTTCCTTGGCGGAGTAAGCTAGGCAAGGCACCGATGAGCACTTCACCCATGGGGTAATGGTAATACTCTGCTGCCCAAGCGCAAA
>JAKBCU010000073.1 GCA_021807565.1 Pseudomonadota bacterium
AAAAATAATCCATATTGGAATGATCTGTACAACTCTATTTTATAAGACTCATAAAGACACTGGATGCCAGCTAAAATCATGCTGGCATGACAGAAATAGCATTGAGCTTATCCGGAATTCGCGTTAAAAGGATAGAAATTCCTCCATCTAACCAATCCGGCATAGGTTAGATGGAAAATTATTTCCCAATACAAAAACTTGAAAAAATACGGCCTAATAAATCATCGGATGTAAATTCTCCCGTTATGTCACTTAATGCAAGCTGTGCCTGTCTTAAATCTTCAGCTAACAATTCACTGGCGTTATGTTCTTGAAGTTGCTGTTGGCCTTGCAATAAAAAATGTTTCGCTCGTGAGAGTGCATCTAAATGCCGTCTTCTTGCCGAAAATGAATCTTCTGTCGCAGTATACCCGGCAAGCTGTTTAATCCATGCTGTTAGCAAATCGATTCCAACCTTTTTTTGAGCAGATAACGAAATGATGGTGTAATCGTTTTCTTGCGTTACATGGGGTAATTCATGAGTTAAATCAATTTTGTTTCTTATCACAAGAATAGGAACAGAAAGAGAGGGGAGCATTCCAAGTTCAATTTTTTTGGGTGGAGATAAACTCGCATCCGTCATGAACACTACCATATCCGCCTTGGCCATTTCTGCTTTAGCACGCCGTATTCCTTCTTGCTCAACTGGATCTACACTGTTGCGAATGCCAGCCGTATCAATGAAATGAATCGGCATTCCATCAATTAAAATTTGTTCACGCACTAAATCACGGGTCGTTCCAGGAATATCCGTCACAATAGCCACTTCTTTTCCACTTAACTGATTAAGCAACGTTGATTTTCCTACATTGGGTTCACCCGCAATCACAATCGTTATGCCCTCACTTAATAAGCTACCCTGCACTGCCGATGTTTCTATCGCAATAAATTGATGGATCATATCAGATAGTTTTTTTTCGATTTGATGATTGTTTAAAAAATCAATTTCTTCTTCTACAAAATCAATAGCTGCTTCTAAAAAGAGCCGCGTCTGAATTAATGTTTCTACTAATACAGTAATTTTTTTTGAAAACTCTCCTTGTAATGATCGAATGGCGGATCGCATGGCTTGTTTTGATGAAGCCTGTATTAAATCAGCAACTGCTTCAGCTTGCACTAAATCCATTTTTCCATTTAAAAAAGCTCTTTCTGAAAATTCTCCTGGTTTGGCCAAGCGGGCTCCCAATTCAAGTACTCTGTGAATTAAACAGTCCACTACGATAGGGCCACCATGCCCTTGTAATTCCAAAACATCTTCGCCTGTAAAAGAATGAGGTCCCGGGAAAAAAATAGCTAATCCTTCATCGAGAACGTGTTGGTGAGTATCCAGAAAAGTAGAAAAAGTCGCATGACGAGGAATAAGTTGTTTACGCGTTATTGTTTCAGCAATAGCTTTACTGTGAGAACCGGACACTCTGATGACAGCAACACCACCCCGACCAGGTGGTGTTGCTAGTGCTACGATAGTATCCACTTTCGGATTCATTATGAATGATGAGATTTTTTTGCTTTATCCGCTTTTTCCATGCGATACATGATATGCCATTGTTGTAAGAAAGACAGTGTATTATTCACAAACCAATACAACATCAACCCCGATGGAAAATTAACAAATAAAATAGTAAATAACACGGGCATTAACATCATCACTTTGGCCTGTATGGGATCAGGTGGTGGCGGATTAAGTCGCTGTTGCAAAAACATTGATAATCCCATCAAAACGGGCAATACATAGTAAGGGTCTTTGATGGATAAATCATGAATCCAAAAAATAAATGGGGCTTGTCTTAATTCAACACTTTCAATCAACACCCAATACAATGCGATAAAAACAGGAATTTGAATTAAAATGGGCAAACAGCCACTCATTGGGTTAACTTTTTCTTTGCGATATAACTCCAAGGTCGCTTGGGTGAATTTTTGCTTATCCTCACCAAAACGTTCTTTGAGCGCATTAATCTTCGGCTGCAATTTTTTTAAGCTGCTCATAGACGTATAACTTTTGGCAGATAAATGATAGAACATTAATTTTATAATTAATGTCACTAGAATGATCGATAATCCCCAATTACCGAACAAATAATAGATTTTTTGCATCATCCAAAAAATGATAACTGAAATAAACCATAACCAACCATAATCAATCGTCAGCTGCAAACCAGGCGCTACCTGTCGTAAATTATCTGCAATCGCCGGTCCTGCATAAAACTTCGCTGTGGTGTCAATTTGTTGACCTGGATTCACTTGCAAAACAGGCCCTATTAAACCGATAGTATATAACCCATCGGTAGTCACCTTAGTGAAATAGTCTGATGTGGTATGACTGTCAGGAACCCAAGCACTAATAAAATAATGTTGAATCATGGCCGCCCAACCACCATTAATGGATTGGTTGAGATTCGTATTATTCATTTCTTTAAAGCTAATCTTGGTGAAAGGCTTTTCTTTGCTTGAAATCGCTGCCCCAAAATACGTGGCAAAATTAACAAAACCTTGCATACCGGGAGGAGGAGAATTTTTTCTCATCAATTGTAAATATAAGTGACCATCCCAAATCTGTTTTGATTGATTATCGATTATGTAATCTAAACCGATTTCATAACTGTCTCGTTTAAAAGTAAATCGTTTAGAAAAAATGATCCCTTCCGTATTTTTCCAATGCAATATCACATCGATTTCTTTTTCACCTGGGGTTAACACATATTCCGTTTTATCTGCTTGATAAACTGCTTGACCATTTTGTGTATCAGGTCCTGTTTTGCTCAATAAACCACTTTGTGCAATATAACGCGTGGACGGTGAATCATTTAATAAGACAAAAGGGTCTTTTGAATGCAATGTTTCAGGATACTTTAATAAACTCACATCAATAATAGTGCCGCCTACCCTATCAATAGTCACTTTCATGACATCCGTTATCACTACTACTTTATTCTCATCGAGAGTGGCTGACTGTAACGAATGAGAAATATTAGGTTGTGCGGGCGAGGAAGTTGAGTGAGTCGTTGCAACTTGCGGTACATAGTTGTTATTACTGGTTTGAGATAACATAGAGGTAGTCACTGGAGAGACTACTGTTTTAGGATGATCCTTATCCCATAATTGAAATAGGATAACAAGAATGACTACCAAGATCGCATATAAAGCAATACGGATATAATCAATGAGATGAGTTAGCATTGTGTTTTTTTTCCGGAATTGGGTCAAAACCCCCTTCAGTGAAGGGATGACAGCGAAAAACGCGTTTAAAAATTAAATAACATCCATAAAAACAGCCATAGGATTCAATAGCAGCAATAGCATAAGAAGAACAAGAGGGATAAAACCGACAACAAGGACCCATCAATGGACTGAATAGATAACGATAGCATCGTATCATTGAAATAAGCAGCCGCGATATTGATTCTGCAATTTTTGCCACAAATCGTCTATGCCTTTTCTGAGAGTTGGCTTGTTAAGGGTATCGCATTGCTGTCTAGCAATAACAATAATATCCCATCCTAGTAACTTTTCTTGATTTAACCGAAAGCTTTCTTTCACAATTCGCCGAATACGATTACGAGCGATAGCTTTTTTGGCAACCCGCTTTCCTACGATTACACCTAAACGACTATACTCTTTTTGATTTTGCTTAAACAGAATCAATAAGTGCTTCTGACTAATCCTGTTAGACTTATCAAAAATAGACTTAAATTCTGATTTAGTTCTTAAATGGTACTGACGGGGAAAGCTCAACTGCATCTTCCATTAATGAAGGTTAAGCGCTAAGCCTTTCGCGACCTTTTGCTCGTCTTCTGCTTAATACTAAACGACCATTTTTGGTTGCCATACGTGAACGAAACCCATGGGTTCGTTTGCGTTTCAGTACACTCGGTTGAAATGTTCTTTTCATAAGTTGCCTGTTTTTATCAATTCAATAGATTAATCTTATAGGCCGATAATGATATGAATCATTTGTGCTTTTGTCAAATAACAAAAAATTGGAAAAACATGAATGGGATTTGTCGAACTCTATTTCATTATAAATAGCTTTATATATATTTTTTTTAGTTGTTCTTTTTATTAAGGGTGGATTTTCTGTGGATAAGTTATTATTTATGATTAAAATCATTAGGTTATTGATGTATTAATCTGTGGATTGTTGATGCGGGGAATGTGTGTGGGCTGGTGACAAAAAAGGATAAAGTCAGGGTATCTCTCTTGTAATCAGGTTGTATACAGGTTATAGACCTCTTCATTCAGTGGTTGTGAACAAGCTATCATGGGTATACTTTGACCGACTTTATAGGAAAATAAGAAAAATGACACTGATACATTGGCTAAATAAAATTAAAACATTGCACTGTCAGACTATCGATTTGGGCCTAGACCGTATTAAAAAAGTCGCCGATCGTCTCAAGCTCCAAAAAAAATGTCCCATTGTCACTATAGGCGGTACTAATGGAAAAGGATCAACTGTGGCTGGATTAAATGCCATTTTTCAAGAGGCAGGTTATCGAGTCGGCAGCTTCACCTCTCCTTTCCTGATTCGATTTAATGAGCAAATTCAAATTCAAGGACAACCTGTGAAAGATGAATCGCTCATTCTCGCGTTTCAACAAATAGAAGCGGCCCGAGGTAATATAACGCTTACCCCATTTGAATATCATACCTTAGCTGCTTTTATTATTTTTCAATCCCAAGCACTGGATATTTGGCTGTTAGAAGTGGGTTTGGGCGGACGTCTTGATGCTGTCAATCTGTTGGATAGCGATGTGGCGATTGTCACCAGTATTGATTTAGACCATACCGACTGGTTAGGTGAGACGCGAGAAAAAATTGCGTTTGAAAAAGCCGGTATTTTTCGCGCCCATCAACCGGCTATTTGTGGTGATATTAATCCACCTCATTCATTAATTGATTATGCGGCTTCTCTTAGCACCCCGTTATTTTGCCAAGGGAAACAATTTGGTTTTGAAAAAAAAGCAAACGCTTGGGATTGGTGGTGTGATGAAAAACGAATTTGTCATCTTCCTATTCCACGTCTCGCTTTATTAAATATGTCAACCGTGTTAATGGCAGTATATAAGCTCGAAAAAATGTTCCCTCTCAAAGCGAATACCCTTCAAAAAGCCTTAAAGAAAGTACAGCTTCCCGGACGTATTCAAGTGATTCCTGGAAAAGTGGTATTACTTTTTGATGTCTCTCATAATCCAGCATCGGCCAGGCAGTTAGCCGATTATTTGAAACATCATCTTATAGAGGGAAAAACACGCGCTGTTTTTTCAATGTTGGGTGATAAAGATATCAAAACAACCCTAGCGATCATGAAACCCATGATTGATGAATGGATGATAGCGCCATTGCAAGTAGATCGTGCTGCCTCATTAGGAACACTGACGGCCCTTTTCACAGAATGTGGCATAGCCGCACTTGAAATCTATTCTTCTATTGAAGTAGCGTATCAACAAGCCCTGAATTTGTCCCAGACGGGCGACAGAATCGTGGTGTTTGGTTCTTTTCACACGGTTGGACAGGTTCTAAAAAAACAAAAATCCTAGTGCAAATGCTCGCGCATGCATCGCTATATTATGTACTCGTAAAAAATCGACTTGATGTGCTGCCAAGAATAAGGAAAAAAGAGTGGTTTCAAGATCGCGTTCTTGCACCGGTTGTTCGGTCAACGCGCTGAGAAAGGATTTTCGTGAATGCCCAATGAGCAATCGTGCCGGAATTTTTTTAAAAATTTCTATGTTTTCAAGTAGTTGAATAGATAAAGTCGGAGATTTTCCATATCCAATCCCAATATCAACAATCAGTTTATCTGGCGATAAGCCCAACTGAATCAGTTTTTCCAATCGGCGCATGGCCCATTCCAACACGATGGGCACGGGATTCTCTTCTGGTGCTAACCGTTTTGTTTGACTGGCGGGAATGCCCAGCTGGTGCATCAAAACGGCGTCACAGCCATGATGGGCAATGACAGCGCACATATTAGGGTCTTCTAACCCGCTGACATCATTAATCCAGTCCACTCCCAAGGATAATGCTTTTTCTGCTGTTGCCGCATGACGGGTATCAATGCTGATTTTGGGCTTAATGACCCAATCGGCTATGTCAGGTAATAAGCCATCCAATAGAGGTTGTAAGCGTTGCCATTCTTGCTCGGGTGAAATGAGCGTAGCCGTGGGGCCTGTTGCCTCCGCACCCAGGTCGATAATATCCGCTCCATCGTGAACTAATTGTTTAATATGGGCTAATGCGTGAGCTGGATCAGCAAAACGACCTCCATCCGAAAAGGAGTCAGGGGTGATATTCACAATCCCCATTAACTCAGGTGTATCGATGCGTTGCGGTATGAGTCGAGTGCGAAACGGGGCCTTACCACTCCATCGTGAACCCCATTGAGACGCTATTTCTGCCGCGGTCTTACCTTGCCATAGATTGGGTAGCGGAAAAATCCAGTGCGGCATGACATCGGCTAAAGGCCAAAGCGCAAAGGGGCGATCCGACAAATGTTCATGAGGAATATGTAACTGATCATCGTATAACACTAAGTCATCCCAGGCCAATATATCAATATCCACGATCCGAGGACCCCATTTTTTTTCAGGTGTGCGACCGACCAGGAGTTCAATTTTTTTGGCATATCGCAATACATCTTGTGGCGTTAGCGAAGTGTCACATAACACGGCACTATTGAGATAAGGGCTATTCCACTCAGGAGGAGCATTTTCGGGTAATAAAGCATCTGATAGATAAACGGGCGATACTTTTTTCACGGTTAATCCAGGAATGCGTTTGATTAACTGCAGCGTTTGTCGCAAATGTGTCAATCGATCAGGTAAATTCGTGCCTAGCCCCAACACCACCATAGTTTAGTCTCCATCACCCAAACTGAAAGTGACGCCTTTTGTTAAGTCGGTAATAGCAGGTTTTTTATTAAGGCGAAGCTCTAGCTTAACGGGTATTGAGAGGGTTCGTTTAATGGCTTGATAGAGTTCATGCCCTAAATGTTCAATTAATCGAAACTCTCGTTGGGCAATGACTTTTTTAATGATGGTTGTGATTTGATCATAGCAAATTGTATCATCCAGTTGATCGGTATGGCAGGCACGCGGTAGGGAAGCAAAAACGAAAGAGACGTCGAGTTTTAGTTCT
>JAKBCU010000011.1 GCA_021807565.1 Pseudomonadota bacterium
CGACACAAAGATGACGCTTCGCAGCACTCTGTCATTAATGTAGATTATCCACAAATTACGGGCGAAAAACTGTCTGCTGCAGCGGAACAATTTAACTCATTAATCGTCACAACGATTAATCAAGAAGTGGATCAATTCAAACAATATGTCAAAGAAGACACGATTCATATGCAAACGTTACCTGAATCGGTCAAACATAACGAATTCAAAGTAGATTACGATATCGACATCGTGCATTCAGATACACAACCTATTGTAGTAGTACGTTTTGCCGTGGAAGGCATGCAAGCGGGCCGAGCCCATCCCTATCATTATCACCGCGTAGTCAACTTTGACCTAGCCAATAATAAAGTATTAACGTTGCATGATATATTTAAACCGAATGCAAATTATTTGACCGTTTTAGCCAGTTATACCAATCAAAAACTTAACGAAACATTACAAGATAAATTCATGATTAAAGAAGGCACGGCACCCAATGCGAAGAACTACCAACTGTGGAACTTAGAATCGGATGGTATTTTGATCACATTTGATGAATACCAAGTCGCCCCTTACCATAATGGACCACAAGAAGTGCATATTCCTTTTGAAGCATTAAAAGGCATTATTTCCCCTGAAGCGCCCATTACCCGCGCCTAAGAAAATTTTCTTAGGCAATACTGACGTAATTTAGGTTTAAGCATTATTTCCGAAATGGTAAACGCGAATGCCGGATAAGCTCCACTATTTTTGAAAAAATTAATGCTTGTTGTTGTTATTGTTATTGTTATTGTTGTTATTGTTGTTATTGTTATTGTTGTTATTGTTATTGTTGTTATTGTTATTGTTATTGTTATTGTTGTTGAAAAAACCATAACTGCTTCCTTGATGCACATAGTTCAGCAAATTTTTAATTGCGTCTACTGCTACCCCAAAATAATTACCACAATTACCACCCAAGCCAATGACCAACGCAACACAGTAACCATGTAAAATTTGCATTAAAACAGTGCTGGTTTCTCCACGGTCCGCGGTCGATAATGATGGCACATCAAGGATGCCTCCCTCTGCTAAACTGAAAATCGTTATACCCAAACCGAAAATTGCGCCAAAAGCGCGAGTGAGTTGAGGTGTACTGCATTCATCAGTGCCATTAGCCATCATATGTAATAATACCGGCAAAGCAGCAAATAAGTTATATAAATAATTAGTGCTCGCTGTCAGTGTATAAAGACCTGAAAAAACGAGAGAAACATCAGAAACAGTTTCATCCGGAGAAGCTTGATAAGCCGGCGCAACTTTAGCATTTTCTATATCTATTGTTCTCATGATTGACATCACCCAATAAACTGGGGCCACAGCCGTAAGTAATTGCATCGCAAATGCTTTATCCATTACTACCCGGCCTCTCGCCGGCAGATTGCTGCTTGCCAGTTTATTTTCTCCTCCTGCTGCTTCTTCATCAGAGCGATTCTCCACTCGATTACTTTGGCAACGAAGAGAACAAACTGTTTTCTGAAGAAATGTAACAAGTGATTGAAGCGCATCAAGCGCTACTCCAAAATAGTTTCCGCAGTTAGCACTCAAACCGACCGTTAAAATTGCACCGCAAGCCTTTAAAAATTCCGCCGCAATAGAATGAAACTCAGCTTTATCCTTTGTCGATAAAGACGGTACATCAAAAAATCCACCTGAGACTAACCCCATAATGACTATGCCCAAGCCGCAAAACAAGCCTGCCATCTGGCATATCTGCGGTTTATTGAATCCTTCAAATGATTTGTTTTTGCCAATCTTTAGCACTGAATCAACAGCTTGCATCAAATTGAATAAATAATTTGTGCTTGATGTAGCCGTGTAAAAAAATGAAAACGCTTGAGAAATACCAGAAACTGTCCCGCTGACCTCCCCCTGAAAAGCCGGCGTAGGTTTGGCTTCTTTTATTCGTTCCGTCCGAATCGCGGCCATCAATAACGGCATTAACCCCAACATAAATGCATTGATGGCCAACCGCATGCCTCTCATATCCGTTGGATTGGCTGCCTTTTTTTCTTCTGGTGGTCGCTCAGCCTGTTTTTCTTCTGGTCGCTTATTAGCGGCAGTGATTGTAGTAGTTGTAGTTGTAGAGGTTGAGGTTGAAGCTGGAGCTTGACATTTTTCAACAAATTTCTCTTTGTTTGCTTCCTCTTTTCGTATGTTCACATCCCCCTCCGATTATATAACGTTCATATTTTCTTCATCATCGGTTTTTCGAAAGAAAACACATCGCTTTCAAATGAATTATAGGTTATGGATAGCATTTTTTTGCGCGCATTTTATTTAAAAATTTTGTTTAAATTCAATAAAATACAAAGAATTATGGTATAGATTCGGTTAACTCGTTGAACAATTGGACACCCGTAGCTCTCATCCTCTTGTGGAGACCGCCCGCCACCAGCGCTTCTAGTTCAATGGATGATGGAGCTTTTGCCCAGCTACAGTCATAATTTAAGGTTCTTAGGCAATACTGATTGCACGTTAGGGTTATGTACTTTCCATACTCATTGGCTTTGCATCAGGTTCCATTTCAGTAATAGGTCTACCAAATGCAATTTTAGGATACACATTCGTTTTTGCATCGATCATCACTTGCAGCAAAACAGGCTGGTCTTTTTTATCACATAACCAAGTGAGTGCCTCGTCCAATTCATGGGGTTTTGAGATAGTTGTTGTTTCCATTCCATACGCCATCGCTATGGCTGAAAAATCAGGCGCAGAATATCCCCAATAGGTCGATTGGTAACGACCCTCAAAATAGCTATCTTGAAATTGACGAATCATGCCTAAACTTTGATTATTCAGTACAATGATTTTTAAAAGCAATCTATTTCTCACAGCGGTTTGCAATTCCTGGATATTTAATTGAAAACCACCATCGCCGGCAATCACGACAACAGGGCATTTTTTAAATACTAAAGAAGCACTGATGGCTGCTGGCAAAGCAAAACCCATTGCACCCATCCCACCTGATGTCATAAAAAACTGCTTTGCATTGAGCTCCAAGGATTGGGCTGCCCACATTTGATGGTTACCGACATCCGCCACAAATCCCGCTATATTTTGCGATTTTTTAGATAACCTATGCATCAAATCGTTTGGATTAATACCGGTGATGTTGTTTAATTCTAGTGTATCAGGCCATGTATTTTTTAATTGATTGATTTCATTCATCCAGGCTTGTCTTTCTTGATCGCGATTAGAAAGATGTCGTGTCATTGCGTAGGTCAAGAAAAAATGACTATCCATCACAATCGGAATACAGCCTTTAATTCGATTGTTGATTTCTCCTGCATCACAATCAATATGAAATAAAGTTTTATGTTGACGGAATGCATCCACATCGGCTCCCGTTTGACGAATGTCTAAACGACTACCGATGACGATGATGAGATCGGCTAAACCGATACTGAGATTGGCCCATCGATTCCCATAGGAACCTATCATTCCCACTCGGTAGGGATGATCATAAGGAATCACATCCAGTGCCAATAATGACGTCACAACAGGAACTTTGACTTGATCAACAAAGCTTAATAAGGCTTTTTTAGCAAAAGCACATTGAACACCACGACCCACTAATAATAATGGTTTTTTGGCGTTTTCTAACGCATGAAACAAAGCATCTATCTGCTGATGGAATGGGACAATAGACGGTAACACTTTCTCAATGACTTGAATGGGGGAGATCGTGATGATCTCACGCTGTATATTCATCGGAATATCGATTAACACAGGCCCAGGTCTATCGCTGATGGCACATTGATATGCTTCTTTTAATGCCGATTCCACTTGATTGGCATGCGTGATGCGAAAACATTTTTTAGTGACTGATTGAGCCATCGCGATAATATCGGTTTCTTGAAACCCTAATTGCCTGATGTTGCGATCACCTTTTTGTTCATGGCTATTGACTTGACCTGTAATGAATAAAGCGGGGGAGGAATCAAAAAAACAACTGGCTATTCCGGTTAATAAATTCGTCGCACCTGGGCCACTGGTTGCTAAGGCAACTCCCGGCTTCCCAGTACATCGCCCATATGCATCAGCAGCAAACGAAGCGGCTTGTTCATGATGCACGCTAATAATATCCATCTGCCCCAATCGATACAGCGAATCCAATAAATGCGTAATCATGCCTCCAGCCATTTCAAAAACATGAGTCATCCCTTGAATGCGAAGAAACTCAGCGATATAGTCGCTCACTTTAATTTGCATAATGATAGCCTATACGGTGAAGATACCAAGACTTGGTTAACTCGATCGCTGTATCAAGATCCACTTTAGGTGTTAAACCGAATTCTTCTTTGATTCGTCTGATATCTGGCAGATAACGCTCTACTGGTTTTGCATACGAGGGACTCATTTGGATAATCACTTCCATGTTAGAGTGAAAATGTTCAGCCACTTTGTCAGCGACTTCTGCTATTGAATACACTTGATCGGATCCCACATTGTAAACCTGCATTTTTTTTCCTGAAAACAAAATCGTCCACAACCAAATCATCAGTTCAGATGCATACAAGTAGGATCGCTCATTCGTCCCATCGCTTTTGACACAAATAGGGCCGCCGTTTAAGCCATCACGAATAAAATTGCCAATAGCAAAGTGTTTATCTAAAGGAAGATAAGGACCCACAAAAGCAAAGCAACGTGCCATTTTGATATCCATGTTGTATTGCTTTCCATACTGAGATGCTAATTGTTCTGATGTTAATTTTCCAATCGCATAGCCTGCTGAGGGATCAAGTGGATTGATCTCGCACAAATCGGTTTCAGAGAGTTTGGCGATATGTGCCGGTTGCTTGCCGTAGACGGCGCCCGAACTGATTAAAAGAAATTTTTCAGCTTGGCAGTGTCTCGCAAACTCCAGTGTATGCTGAGTACCTTGGATTAAGGTATCCAGCAAAGCCAGAGAATGAATTGAGTGATGTGTATCGGTAGCCGCGTGTATGACATGCGAAAAATTTCCCGGAGGAAAAACAAAATCTCGCACATCGCCTTCAATATAGTCTAATGATGATTGCTGATATAAATGAGGGTATTGTTTTGAAAAAGCCAACTTATTTCGTGTTAGGATGACGGCTGTGGCATTTAAGTGTAAATGTTGATTGACCCATAAGAAACTTTCTAATAGCCAACAGCCAAAAAAACCCGTTCCACCCGTGATAAATAGTTTTTTCCCTTTTAACTCTCCCCATAACGACAGCGTTTGAAAGAGAATCGTATCGAGATCGTGTTTTAATGGATTCGTTTGCATGATTAATCAATCAAGTGTCCGTAAAATTAATACGTTCTTTTTCTACGACCAGCGGTCTCTTCATCACCCGGGTATGAATAGACGCAATGTATTCCCCCAGTAATCCAATAAAAAATAATTGAACTGACGAAAAAAAGAAAAGCCCAATGGCAACGGGTGCCATGCCTGCATTAAATCGATTCCAAAATAACAGCTTATAAATAAAAAATAGAATAGCGATGATGAAACTCACCATAGAAAAAGCAAATCCTGCTATCGTAGCAAGACGCAGAGGAATTTTAGAATGGCTCGTAATACCTAACATGGCCATATCATATAACGTGTAAAAATTATTTTTTGTGATACCCCGTTTTCGTTTGGGTTGCTGATAGGGAATCTCTAGGATATCTAGGCCAATTTCAGCAATAATGCCCCGAAAATAAGGATAAGGATCTTCGCAAGAACGCAAAATTTGTATGATTTTCTGATCGTATAAACCAAACCCAGTAAAATTTTTGATTAACTTCACATCGGCAATCCGCGTCACAAAATGATAGTAAGCGCGTCGGATGGCAAACATCCAGCGAGACTCATCACTTTCGGGTTTCACCCCGATGACCATTTTGTAGCCTTTCTCCCATTGCTGTATGAAATCTCGAATCAGAAACGGCGGGTCTTGTAAATCGGCCACCAAAGAAATCACGGCATCTCCGTTGGCTTGCAGCAAGGCATAATAAGGTGAACGAATATGGCCAAAATTACGCGCATTCACAATGATTTTAATATGAGGATCGGTATTGCTTAACTCTTTTAGGATAGCCACCGTGTTATCTTGTGATGCATTATCAATAAAAATGTGTTCATAACGATATTGGGGTAATGTATCAAATATCGCTTTGACTGCTTGATGCACTTGCCTCACGTTTCCCTCTTCGTTATAACATGGGGTCACTATGCTAATTAATTTCATACTGTTTCCAACGTCGCCGTCACGTTTTGTTTGATCTTTGTTTTAACAAACTCTCGAACCGATTGATGGATATGCGCTATCATTTCATCAGTTAAACCATGATGACATCCCAATAAAATACCGCCACGCATGACTTGGTCTGTATGGCGATAACCCGCTGCGGATTCTTTTCTTTTAATATGTTTAAACCCGGGTTGACGCAACACATTTCCTGTAAACACGGTTCTGGTTTGGATATTTCGTTTTTCTAAAAAAATCTGTAGGTCTCGCCGTGTAAAGGGCGCATCATCTTTGATAGTTAATGCATAAGCCAACCAACCTGTTCTTGAGTTCGGCAACTGCTTTGGCAAAATAAACCAATCTTCATACTGGCTAAAAAAACGCGTATGCTGCAAAAATATTCGTTCACGTATTGCAATGTTTTGAGCTAATTTTTTTAATTGCACCAAACCAAAAGCGGCCCCCATTTCAGAAGGTTCAAGATTGTAACCTATGGCTTCAAAAACAAACTTTGCATCATAATCAATGCCATCTACCTGAGTATTAAATCGATTTTCAATCGCTTCCGATTCAACATACAGAGAAGAGCTACGTCCCCAGCTACGCAATAACTTGGCTTTCTCTGCTAGATGCGCTTCATTAACACAGAGCATTCCGCCATTTCCAGCGCAGTTGATGACATGGGATCCATAAAAACTGGTCGTGCTGATATCGGTAAATCGTCCTACAGAAAGATGATTCAAAGTGGCGCCTAATGTGTCACAAGAATCTTCAATCACAATAAGATGGTATTGATCTGCGATCTCACGTAAGATTTTCCAATCTGAAAAATTCCCCAGCAAATTAGGAATCATCATCGCTTTTGTTTGCCGTGTGATCATGGATTCAATTTGATCGACATCGATATTAAACGTAGCCGGAGTGACATCCACAAAAGCAGGAATCAACTGATTTTTGATTAAGGGAGCGAGGGTCGTTGAAAACGTGAGGGCGGGCGTGATCACTTCTGAGTTGGCAGGTAATCCAAGCATTTCTACCGCAAGATAATTGGCCGACGAACCCGAGTTCACCATAATTCCATACCGTTTATCAAATAATGAGGCTACCTGTTGTTCCATTTCTCTCACGTGTTTTCCCATTTGAGTAGAGGTTCTTAACACTGACACAACGGCTTCAATCTCTTCTTCACCATGTACGGTTTTTCCATAGGGAACATGAATCCATTTTTCTGTCATCATTACACGATCTCCTCTTTGAATGGTGCTTGTTGAATGTTAGTGTTAGCTTGATTTAAAAATTGAGTCATTTGTAACAAGGTCACATCACGCATGCATTGGTTTGAATAATAGGCTTGATACCAATACATCGTTTCTTCTAATGCTTTTTCAATAGACCATTGTGGTTGCCAATGTAATTTTGTTTTGGCTTTTGCACAATCCAGCATTAACAACAGCGATTCGTGGTGATGCGGATGGGTATCTAACTCCCATCCTTTAGTATGACTTAATTGCTTCGTAATAAAATCCGCTACCCATCTGACCGATTTGACATCATGCTCATTAGGGCCAAAATTCCAAGCTCCACTATACTGAAGTGGAGAATGGTATAAGTGTTCGGCTAATAACAAATAGCCATATAGAGGTTCCAGTACATGTTGCCAGGGACGTTTTGCTTCAGGATAGCGGATTTTCACACTACGTTTATCCATGGCTGCGCGAATCATATCGGGAATGAGACGATCCAATGCCCAGTCACCACCACCAATGACATTCCCTGCGCGAGCAGATGCAATCGCGATTTTTTGAGATTGATAGAATGCATGATGATAGGCAGAGGTGACTAACTCAGAACAGGCCTTGCTGCTACTATAAGGATCACATCCTCCTAATCTATCCGTTTCTCTATAACCCCACCACCATTCTTGATTGTCATAGCATTTATCCGTTGTCACGTTTACAACTGCTTTGACACTATCGGTTTGCTTAACCGCTTCTAACAGATGAACCGTTCCCATGACATTGGTCGCATACGTTTCAATGGGTTCTTGATACGAATATCGCACTAAGGATTGTGCTGCCATATGGATAACGATGTCAGGAGAGTGTTCCAATAAAGCGGCTTTAAGTAAAGGATAATCGCAAATATTTCCCATCAGACTCGTCATGCCATCGCTGACGTTTGCTATGGTAAACAAATTGGGGGTGGTGGGCGGAGGGAGAGAAAAACCCACCACCTTTGCTCCTAACTGTTGTAACCAAAGTGATAACCAACTTCCTTTAAAGCCAGTGTGTCCTGTGATAAATACTGTTTTTTCTTGCCAAAATAGCTCAAGCGTAGACGTCATGATTCACATTCATTTTATTGACTCCCCACGTTTTCCAAGGCGCTTGATTCATGGACCATAATGCTTCTAACTGATTTTTATCGCGTAACGTATCCATGGCATGCCAAAAACCTTTATGAAAATAAGCAGACAACTGGTTTTCTTTGGCAAGACGTTCTAATGCATCTCGTTCCCAACTACTTTGATCTTCTTGGATATAATCCATCACTTTGGGAGATAATACAAAAAACCCCCCATTGATCCAAGCACCATCGCCCTGCGGTTTTTCATGAAATTGAATAATTTTATTTTGATCACATTGCAATGCACCAAATCTGCCAGGGGGTTGAATGGCAGTCAGCGTCGCTAAGGTTTGTTGTTGTCGATGAAACTGAATCAATTGGGTTAAATTGATATCAGCAACACCATCGCCATAGGTAAAACAAAAGTCTTCATCCTCTAAAAAATGAGCCACCCGTTTCAATCTTCCACCTGTCATCGTATTGTCACCCGTATCAACCAACGTGACACGCCAAGGTTCCGCATTGTGTTGATGAATGTGCATTTTATTTTTTGTCATATCAAACGTCACATCAGACATATGTAAAAAATAGTTGGCAAAATATTCTTTAATCATATATCCCTTGTACCCCAAACAGATGATGAAATCATTGATATGATGGGTTGAATAGATTTTCATAATATGCCAAAGAATTGGCTTGCCACCAATTTCAATCATGGGTTTGGGATGACGTGTCGTTTCTTCGCTGATCCGTGTCCCCAGCCCGCCTGCCAAAATGACTGCTTTCATAGCACACACACTCTCGCTGAGAAAGCGAAATTTTACATGAGATTTTTTTAAAAAAATACTTTTTATGGCTGTTTAAAAAGAATGATTTTTCCCCAGGAAGACTGCCAAATTTTGAATGGATAATATCCTGCCTTGATAATGGCCTTTTTCTTTTCCAACGCGGTCGATTGTCCATAATCCGTCAATAGAATGGCATCCCCGATAATAGGCGCATCAATATCGTACAAAAATCCGCCTTTATTGATTGGCAGTCGATCAATCAGAAAAAATACTACGAATTCCTCCATGCCAAGTTGCGTAATCGTTGCATCGTTCGGTAACAAGGAATTAAAGTCTGAAGACATGGGTTTAATGAATGCCGCTAATTTATTAGGATGAGACCATCGGGAAAAATACAGATTATGCTGCAAATCTCTGACGTGATGGTAATGATGAAAGGTAAAAAACACGGCGAAGAGTAGGCCGCTTATCCATATCCATTGACGAATGCGTAACTCTACTAGACCGGTAGCGGTGGCCAGCAATATGACAATACTAGCCCAACAATTCAGTGTGTAGTGGGGACAATTATTAATGGCTCGCATGCCAAAATAGATGACTCCAATCACACCCCAGGCAGCGATCCATAGACACTCTCGTATCGCACGCCTTTTCATTAATCGAACACATACTAAACCACTCATGAGATAGGTCACAAAAAATAAAGCCATTCCGGGTGGTGAACGTCTTAATTCCGTCAACATGACGACGGAAAAAAACTGTTTCATCGCAAACAAAATACCCTGCGGCGCTGTATGATTAACATAGCGTTTGATGAGTGCCAGATTAGCAACCAGATTGGCAACATCGAAATCCAGCCATGCCAAACACATCAATAAAGGCAGCATAAGCCCGACCCACAAAAGTAAACCCTGCTGAACGGTTCTGAGTTGCGTTAGAAAAGGAAGCAGCAGTAACACTCCCATTTGTTTTACCAGAAAAGCACAAGCTACCCAGCATCCAATCAAGAAAAAAGAATTGTTTTTTTGAGGATCGTATTGCCACAACGACAGTAAGGCAAAAAAAATAACCCCTAACTCAAGCGTGAGATGATTCCCTCCAAAATCTATACAAAAAAGAGCAAATCCTCCTCCTATCAGCCAACGAGTCAGTACTGAGCTTTGTGGCGAATATTTTTTCCAGCACAAGGCGGTGAGCAAACCAATCACACCGATCCAAAACAAAGGAAGCGCCCATAATAAGATGGCATGGTCGATTCCTAAATACATTGGAATAGCATTCAACAGGTTAAACAAGGGGGGATAAAGTGATGGATAATCAATAAAAGGTCTAAATCCACGCGCTATGGCTAGGGATTGTACTAAATAAAAACCGCCATCATGATCCCAAAACCCTCTGAACATATCACATAAGATTAAGAACAAACATCCGGCGAAAAAAATAGACCCAAGCACAGTTTGTTGAGGTTTAGTGATCACTGAGCTGCCTTAGGGTCCCAATGCAATTCATCGGATAGTCATTACGACCCATGAACGTAGACGAGACCCTCATCGCCTTTCAAGTATTCGCTTACTGAGTGGAATCATACGTATACGTAAAATCGCCTGCACCCGTCGTACTGGCACAGGATGAAGTGGTCACCTTAGAATTTGCCGTTGTATTAAATTTAGCAAGCAACGATTGACAAACCCCTGCAGGCGTAGAAGGAACCTTAACGTTATACGTCGTCGCCGTTTGACCAGAAATCACAATAACCGTATTCCATGGCGTTGTCATATTCAAGACTCCGCCCACGACTGCCGTAATAGCTGATGTACTAATATTCGCATAAGTGCCTTGTGCTTGAGCTAAACTATCCATTCCCGCCGTAATGGCTTGTAACTGTTCTAATACGGCATTTGATTGCTGAGAAACCGTTGCTGCTTTGTAATAGCGAATGGACATCACAATCACCATTGCTGCGATTGCCAACACTAACATAATTTCTAGCAAGGTGACACCTAGCATCGTTTTAAGGTTGCGTTTCATAATGCGTCTATTCCTTTTTTAAAGTTGGGGCTTGCGTATTTCAAGATTAGAGCTACTATTCTAACTTGTGTTGAGAAGAGTACGCAATGATGATAGAACCTCATTCGAATTTACTGTCCTGTATTGAAATTAATCCAACTCGACCTCCAGTGGGCTGTGTGATATGGTTGCACGGTTTAGGTGCCAGTGGAGATGACTTTGCCCCTATCGTACCTGAACTTCGGTTACCCGATCTATTACCTTTGCGTTTTGTGTTTCCTCATGCACCAAAACGCGCCGTTACCATCAATCAAGGCTATGTCATGCGTGCCTGGTACGATATTGTTTCCATGAGAGTAGACCATCATGCAGACCAACAAGGCATTGATCATTCCACTCAATTGATCAATGAACTGATTAATGATCAAGAAAAAAAGGGTATTTCTGCCAATCGCATTGTGCTAGCTGGTTTTTCTCAGGGTGCCTTGATGGCGCTCAGTGTAGGCATTAGATCTCGTAATCGGCGGGCTTTTTTCATTGCGCTTTCAGGTTAGTTGCCCAACGCCAACGATCAGTTATCCTCTATGAGCCCTACTAACCGAACGGTTCCGATTTTTCTTGCTCATGGTAACATCGATGCCGTTGTTCCCTTTGAGCTAGGAGAAAGCGTGCATCAAGCATTAACAAACCATGGTTATTCAGTGACCTGGCATGCTTACCCCATGGCACATTCGGTTTGTTTAGAAGAGATCAAAGATATCGCTCAATGGTTGGAAACCACGGCCTATTCCAACAGATAAGCAACGCCGAATTTGAATTGATTGTCACGAACCGATGTTTTATTGCTAAATGAAGTAAAATTTCGATAAGAAGTGTAATCGTACTCTCCTCGAGCCACTACATACTTAGCCACTTTCCATTGAAACCCTAAACCCGCTTGACCGCCCGTGGTTGTATGATAGTCATTGTTTGAGGCAGAACCTGACGGAACCGTGACTTGGTGAAACACAAATCGCGTCTTCGCAAAACCCAATCGCGCATAAAAAAGCATACCATGACTACCAATCAATCCGGGTATAAAACTCGCTCCATAATTATATCGCGCTCGAATGTGGATGTTGGTCAACCCTACTGTTGTATTCACTTGCTCAGTATCAGTGCTTGCTGAGCTCTCATCGAAAAAACCTTCCAATCCTGCATAAATATTTTGATTCACGGCAAGACCCAATCCTGCAAAAGCACCGCCCAAGCCACCTGAGCTGGCAAAATTATAGGTTTGATTAGTCGTATTTCTGACTTGCCAATTATCATGGTTCAATCCAAGCTCTAATCCTATATAAGGGACTATGTCAGACATCGCGTAGCTAATGCTTGAGACAACGAATGCCATCATGGCAACTGAAATTTTCCTTAACATGGTTCCTCTCCTAAAAATGATGTGACTCACTTAGGGCTGGTTGTGTTTAAAATTTATAGACTAAACCTATCGTATATTGATCTGCTTGTGGAGAAACACCGCCGACTTTATTATAGCTTGCATAATCGTATTCACCACGAATATCGCAATTTTGCGTCACACTGGTTTGTATACCCAAACCTAATTGACCGCCTGTCGCTGTTGAATTGGCTCTGCTAAACTTTGTTCTAATCACACCTGCTCTCGCATAAAGCATGCTATGATCGCTTAAAAACACCCCTGGAATAAAACTGAGTCCATACCCATAAGAAGTTTTTACGCTACTGGCACTCGTTGAATTATTATTGATGGTAATGGTCCCTAAATTAGCAAATCCTTCACCCGCTAAATAGATATTTTGATTAAATGCCGCACCATAGCCCGCCGAAATTAGTGGTGACAATCCCCTAAAATTGCTGGTTGAAGACGTATTATTGTCTATGCCCAAACTGGCGCCCACATAAGGTGCTGATGCTCCAACGGAAGCACTAAAAGCAACTGCCGCTATTGCAATAAGCGATTTTTTAAACATAATAGACTCCTTGATTCTGATTGTTATTTTTATTCGAGAGTTGCATCATATAGCATTCTGAACAGTGCTTCAATATGATGTAAACGTTACAACCCAAACCTGCTATCAAACACAGGCTGTTATGGCGTTGTAATATAAGGCACAAACACTTCATTCATTTGCTTGCTCACACGAATAAAAGTAGTGCGTTTTGATAGTTCTTTTAACCGCAATGCGCCCACATAAGTGCATGCTGAACGTAATCCGCCTAAAATATCTAATATGGTATCATTCACTGAACCATGATACGGCACATTGACAGAACGTCCTTCGCTTGAGCGATATTCAGCAACGGCTCCATAATATTTTTCCATCGCTTCAGCTGAACTCATGCCATAAAATCGTTTGTATTTCTTGCCTTCTTCTTCCATAATCTCGCCTAGACATTCATCATGACCTGACAACATTCCACCTAACATAATAAAATCGGCACCCGCAGCAAAGCCTTTCGTCACATCACCGGGCGTAGTACAACCCCCGTCAGCACACACATGTCCTCCTAAACCATGTGCTGCATCGGCGCATTCAATAATGGCAGATAATTGCGGATAACCTACCCCCGTTTTTTCTCGAGTGGTACAGACAGAACCTGGACCAATGCCAATTTTTACAATATCTGCTCCTGATAAAATCAATTCTTCCACCATTTCACCCGTGACTACATTACCAGCCATAATCACTTTATCGGGATAAGTATGGCGTAACCGTTCTAATGTTTTTACAAATAATTCGGTATACCCATTGGCGACATCCAAGCAAATCATGTTGATATTCACTGTTTCAATACTTTCTTTTAAGTGATCAAAGTCTTTTTCTGTGATTCCTACTGAGATAAAACAGGACGCAATGACATGAGGTTGTTCTGACGCAAATGCTTGCCAAGCTGCTGTCGTATGAAACTTATCCATGGCGGTGAGTAATTTGTGTTTTGACAATGCGGACGCCATGGCAAACGTACCTGTATGATCCATGTTGGCTGCAATAATAGGAATCCCTTTCCAACGAATACCGCAATGTTTAAAACGAAATTCACGTTCTAACATGACTTCTGCTCTGGATCTTAACACACTGCGTTTAGGTCTAATTAAAACATCTTTAAAATCCAGTTTCACATCATATTCTATGCGCATCACACTGTCCTTTTTTTACATTCGTCTCACTGATTTTTACTTTTTCGTAATTTAACCAGATAAAAACCATCCATTCCATGCATTCCTGGCAGGATCTGCCTCCCGATAGCACATTCCCTACCCCATTCTACTAAGATTTTTTCTTCTTTGGCATCGGAATGTTTCGCCAAAAATGGTTGCATAACATGCACGTTTTCATCTAAAAACAAAGAACAAGTCGCATAAACCATCAATCCCCCGGGTTTTAACAAAGGCCATAATGCATTGCACAAGCGTACCTGCTGAACCGTGAGTGATTGGATATCAGTGGATCGTCGTAACAACTTGATATCAGGGTGTCTTCGAATCACACCGCTCGCCGAACAAGGCGCATCTAATAAGATACGATCAAAGGGTATGCCATCCCACCAAACATTCACCTCTCCCGCGTCAGCAGAAATGCAATGCGCTGACAACTGTAACCGTTCTAAATTTTCCATCACTTTTTTCATGCGATTATTATCTTGATCAATCGCATAAACTTCCGCTAACCGTGGCTCTGATTCTAAGATGGCGGTAAGTTTACCGCCCGGTGCAGCGCATGCATCGAGTACGCGCTGCTCAGGTTTGAGATCGAGCAGACTGACAGCAAGCTGCCCTGCGCCATCTTGCACAGAAACGTCTCCCTGTTTAAATCCAGGTAATAACTGCACATCCATCGGTGGATGAAGTACTAGTCCAGCAGGAGTCTCTGGTAATACCTGCACAGTCAGCTTAGGAAAGTGATGATGCAGTATTTCAATATAGCGTTCGCGCGACAGTTTGGTTTGATTCACCCGCAACACGAAGGGTGGATGTTGGTTATTGGCAGTTAAAATAGCTTGCCAATCGTTTGGCCAATCATTCTGAATTTTTTGTATCATCCAAGCCGGATGCGCATCAACACTTTCTAAATCATCTCCTAATTGAGCGAGTATATGGCTAGCATGCCGTTGATACCGTCGTAGTACTGCATTGATTAATCCTTTCGCCCAGACTTTTTTAAATGTTTCCGCTGCTGCGACGGTTTCTGCTACTGCTGCATGCGGCAGAACTCGCATCTCCATGAGTTGATACAGTCCAATTAAGATTAATAGGTAAATGTCTTCATTTTTTTTATCCAGCGGTTTAGTCAACAATCGCTTGGCAATGGCATTTAAACGATAAAACCAACGACATACACCATAACAAAGCGCATGGACAAAGGCTTGATCTCTGGCATGAGTGATCGGTTGCTCTGCTAATACCTCATCTAAAGCAGTTCCCGCCATCACGTTCAACATCAGTCGCGCAGCGACGGCCCGTAAATTGATCATACGTTATCCTAGCTGATTGCCCACAGTGAAAGCATTTTTTCTGGCATTTAATAAATCAGCCGCTGCCAACACCTTTCCACCGGCCAATTGGACTTCTTGTAAGCGTAAAACACCTTGCCCTGTTGCTACATCAATTCCCTGAGCAGCCGCCTGGATAATGGTTCCTGGTGTTTGATCTGAGGATTGACCTTCAAGTACTATCGCTTTCCAAATGCGTACGATGTGTTCGCCCATGAGTGTATAAGCTACCGGCCATGGATTAAACCCTCGAATTTTTCGATCTAACTCCATTGCAGATTCTTGCCAATGAATGAATGCCTCTTCTTTATGGATTTTATGCGCATACGTGGCGTCTGCATGGGATTGCGGACTGGGTGTGAATTGAGAAAAATGATCTAATCCATAAATAAGCACTTCGGCGCCCATTTCAGCTAATCGATCATGCAACGCAGCACTGGTTTCATGAGGTCCAATGATACATTTCCGTTGATATAACATGGCTCCCGTATCCAATCCCGCATCCATTTGCATCAGGGTAATACCGGTGACAGTATCGCCAGCCAGAATCGCTTGCTGAATGGGAGCTGCACCACGCCAGCGAGGCAATAAGGATGCATGAATATTCACACAACCAAGACGTGTGGCTGTTAATACGGGCGCAGGTAGTAATAAACCATACGCAACGACTATCATCAAGTCGGCGGCGATATTCTGTAACACGTGTTGCGCATGAACATCCTTCAGTGAATCTGGCTGATAAATGGGTAAATCATGCTGCAAAGCGAATGCTTTCACGGGGCTAACGGTCATTCGACGACCACGACCGGCGGGTCTATCCGGTTGGGTATACACCGCCTTCACCTGATGTCCTGAATGAATTAATGCGTCTAGTGATTTGACAGAAAAAACAGGTGTGCCTGCAAAAATAATTTGATAGGACTCACTCACTGCTTACCCTCTTGACGATGCATGATGCTCCAGCAAGAATTGTAACCCCTGCTGATAATAACGTGATGCGGCTGTCGCATCCCCCAACTGTTCAAGCAGTTTTGCATAATCATAATATCCCTCTGCATTCGCTTCCAACAGCAGACTTTCTTCGAAATAAGCACGTGCTTTTCCCCATAACTGCGCGCGAACACACAATCGGCCTAATGCCAACAATAAGATGGATTCCTTAGGATACTTTTTTAACCACCCTTCTGCGCGTGTTATTTGCTTTGTCGTTTGTTTTGTTTCCAATCTCCCATACATTTCTACGAGTTTGGCATTCCATGTTTTTTTGAGAATTTTATTCGTCATATCATCTAGTTCTACAGCCATGTCACTATTTTTCATCGCAAAACGAGCATAACAGTGAATTAAATTTGGGTTTTTTTGTAATTTACTGGGGACCAATTGCCAAACTTCCTGCGCTGTCAATGTCTGTTTAGCGATATTCAATGTGATGAGTTCTTCATAAATTTTTTCTTCCAATTTTTCATATTGCTCTATCGATAATACTTTCGCTTTGCGCAAATTCGGTAATAACTTCAAGAGCGATTGCCAATCAGATAGGTGAATATAAATTCGCTCTAACAATTTTAACACCACTGGTTGATAGGGTTTTTGTTGTTTCATCAGGTCCAGTGTTGCTAGGGCTTGTTCTAATTGTCCTTGTTGATAGAGCATCTCAGCCTGAGTGATGCCAATCGCCAGTTTCGCCTGAGGCGCGATATCATAGGCCAATCGTAAATAGACATCACGTTTGTCATAGGCTGTGCGTTCATGCGCTGCTTTTGCCGCAGCAAGATAATTAATTAACGGTGCATCCGATTGATCAATGCTGTCGAGTAAGTTATTCTCCGCATTGATCCAATCACCTTCTATTAATTCTAAAAGCCCTCGATTGGTTTTACTGAAGGCTTTATTTTTTTTACGCCATCGTAACCAATTTTTACATCGATACAGTGACGTATCAATGCTGTCAAAAAAACGAATGATCATATAAAGAGCGCCTAACAGGATCAACAAAATGAGTATGGCAAACCATAATGGCATCTGCACCAACCAGTGATGGTAGACAAATAAGGCTAATCCTGGATCTACTGATAACGTTAATCCCAACCATACTGAAAAAACTAATATGATAATGACAAAAATAAATTTTTGCATACAAAACCCTCCCGCATTGAATTCGGCTGGCTATTTCTTACTCTTGAACGTTTGCAATGCCTGTAATGCGCTTGAGACATCGGGCACTGACGGATGAATATCGGCACGTTGCCATTCTGTCAATGTGGTTAACATCTGCTGTGTCAAAGCAGCCTCTGGCTGCGCATATTGTTTAATCCAATGAATGATCTGAGTCAAACTGAGTTGATATATTTTTTGCTGGTGGTGTAATAGTGCCCATTGCGCCACTGCTAACTGAGATTTTATCGTTTGATAAAAAAAGAGTTGTTGATCAGGTGCAACAAACGGCTGCGTCTCAGTATCAATGTGACGTATCACAATGATTTTTTGCAGCCCTTCCCAGGTAGCCTGCAACGCACTTTTCCACCAGGGTATAGATGAACTCTGTTCGGATGGCTTGGGTGAATGATCTGCTAGAGTGGGGCTGCCTAGAGGCAATGAATCAATTTGATCGCTTAATATGGCAAGTTGCATATACCCTTCCGTCACATCGACACGAGGAATGGCCTGTAACGCGGCAATGTCTTTTGCCAAGGTGTTTCGAATCGATAATAAGTCCATATCACTCGATTGACTCAGTGATTGATCTGCCGCTTGCAATAATTTCAATGCCAACTCTGGATGATAATCGAATTCCAAATAATCACGCGCCATCGCTACTAAATGTTGCGCTTCGATCGCTTGCATGGCATCGTTATCGGGGTGCTGTAATGGTTGCATGACAGCCACTGCATCCGATCGTTTTTGTAATGTTGTTCGTAACGTTTCCTGCATCTCTGCGATTGTTTTTTCTGTCTGCATCCACTTTGTGTCAACCGCATGGATTTGATCCATGAGCTGACCATTGAGACTGACTAATCCATAGAGACTGGCACATACTGTCACAAACAAAACCAGTATCGCGGCCGTTGAAATAACCACTCCGATCGTGCGCCAACGCGAGTACTTTTTACTGGTCACCGCTTCTGTCGTTGTCCCGTGATTTGGCATAATTAAGGGTCCTCGCATCAATAAGTCATTCAGATTGCGCTCATGCGCTTGACTGTTTTCAGTGTGTCAATAATAGCATTTTGTCCGGCATTTTTTGCCAAAAAAACATGCTTAAAACCATATTCTTCTGCTAAGACAAGCAACCGCTCGCTCACCACTAGCAAGGGAATGTGCGTCAACATGGCAGAGTTCAGCGTACCGCACAAGAGAAATAAATTATGTAAGCTATCTGCTGAAGAACAAATAATAATATCTACTCGCCGTTCTTTTAAGATCATCACATAATCACGGATAGCGTCATAAGCAGGTAATCTACGTTGATACGCAATGAAATGACTGACCTTGGCTCCACGCCATTCACACTCTTTTGCCAGTAATTCACGACCGCCTTCGCCACGGATAAGAGCGATTTTTTTCTTTTGTAACGATTGAAATTCAGGTAACTCTAATAATCCTTCAGTTGACCACTGTGTCGCCGGATAAACAGAAGGAGGTAAATGCATCTTTTTTAGCAGCTCGGCCGTCGCTGCGCCCACCGCTGCTATTTTGACATGCCTCGGAAAAATTGGCCAACTGTGTTGAATCAACGTTGCTGTGCGATAAACGGCTTGTGGGCTCACAAAAATAACCCAATCAAATTGATCAAGCTGTTTAATCTGTTCAGTCAATAAAGCGGCATGTTGGGGTTCAATAATTTCGATGGTAGGAAAATAAACGGTTCTAGCGCCGTGCTGTTGCAAAACAGCACAAAACTCCATGCCATTAGGAAGTGGTCTTGTGACCATGACAGAAAGTCCTGCTAAGTTCATTTCATTTGTCGTCACGATGACATTCCGTATAAACAATAGCGCATTAGTCGTGTAGTATGTGTTCTGCACCCAGACGTAATAACACTTCTGCCAGTCTCGCTCCAATCTGTTCTGGGTGTTTGCTCGATCCTGTTTCGACTGCACGCAATACCCGTGTGCCGCTTCGATTAGCCACCAATCCGTGTAAATAAATTTGGTTTTGTTTTTTTTCAGCATAGGCAGCAATGGGAACTTGGCAGCCGCCCCCCAACCGGCGACACATTGCTCTTTCTGCTGTCACACACATTCCTGTCGCCTCATGATGCAGTGGAGCAATCATTGCTTGAGTGTCCGTGTCTGGGTCTCTGGTTTCTATCGCCAAAACACCTTGCCCTGCTGCGGGTATGATTTCTTTCATACTCAAAAAACGTCGAATCCGCTCCGCCATATTCAATCGTTTTAGCCCTGCAGCCGCCAGAATAATGGCCGCAAATTCCTGGTTATCTAATTTAGCCAACCTCGTATTGACATTTCCTCGCAAGGGTACCATGTTCAAATCGGGTCTCAGAGAAAGCAATTGACTTTGCCTACGCAAGCTTGATGTGCCTATTTTTGCTTGTTTGGGAAGGTCTTTTAATGAAGCATATTGATTCGAGACCAAGGCATCTCTTGCTTCATCCCGCTTGCATAACACTGCTAATCGTAATCCTTTAGGTAATTCCATGGGCACATCCTTCGCAGAATGTACCGCCATATCCGCACGTCCATCAAAAAGCGCTTCTTCCAATTCCTTCACAAATAACCCTTTTCCGCCAATGTGATATAAAGGCTCAACCAGTCTGTTATCGGCCTGCGTAGTCAACCCGACGATGTCAATGGTGAGACGCGGATGTCGTTTAAGTAGTTCGATTTTTACCCAGTTTGCTTGCCATAAAGCCAGAGGGCTTTTCCGTGTTGCTATAACCAAATTCTTTTTTTTCATGATAGTTTCGTTAAAAATAAGGGTCGTGTTATTCTATCAGAAATAAAATGAAACACGATAGGATATGCATAAAACCGCATGGATCCTCTCTCAATGGATGCGCACAGAAATCTGCCTAAAAAGAGAATCTCAATGGATAAATTAAAATTTTTAAATGAGTTAAGCAAACAATTATGTGATGCCCTTCCAGCAGGATTACACAATTTAAAAAAGGATTTTGAAAAAAATAGTCATCTTATTTTGCAACGCACTTTCAGTCAGTTTGACTTGGTGACTCGAGAAGAGTTTGACGTACAAACCAAAGTACTTGCTCGCAGCAGACAACGGATTGAAATGTTAGAAAAAAAGATTCATGATCTTGAAAAACAACTTGAAGGAAAATCATGACGCAGGACGAACAGTTCGCTCACAATGACTATGAAATCACACAACGTGACCTACTCTACCAAGGCGTGTTTCGCTTAGCTCGTTACCATATCACACACCGTTTATTTTCAGGCGGCTGGACTCAACCTTTCACCAGGGAAATATTCGAACGTCCTTCTGCTGCTGCTGTACTTCCCTATGATCCCGCGTTGGATCGCGTTATTTTGATTGAGCAATTTCGACCTGGCAGTATGAGTGATCCTAACAGTCCATGGCAAATTGAAATTCCGGCCGGCATCATCGATGGAACAGATACACCTGCAGAAACAGCTTATAGAGAAGCCATAGAAGAAGCCAACTGCCCATTATTGACATTAGAACCCATTTGCGAATACTTTGTCAGTCCAGGAGCTTCTAATGAGTACCTCAGTCTTTATTGCGGCAAAGTGGATGCAACTCATGCCGGCGGTATCTTTGGACTAAAAGAAGAACAAGAAGACATTCGGGTGCTCAACGTCACCTCTACCGAAGCCTTTGCCAAACTTCGCTCAGACCAAATAAAAACAGCTCCTGCTATTATTTCACTGTTTTGGTTGCAACTTCATCATAACCGCTTGCAAGAATTATGGTAACACTATATTTTCTCCTCCAACTAAATGACTTTTGGATTCATCACGCTTATGAAATCAAATCCATATAATTCAGAATCAATTGAAGTCCTCAGCGGTCTGGAGCCCGTCAAACGACGTCCAGGCATGTATACGGATACAACAAATCCCAACCACTTAGCGCGTGAAGCGATTGATAATAGTGTGGACGAAGCCCTAGAGGGGCACGCCAACACACTACAGGTGACGCTATACAAAGATGGTTCGCTTGAAATCACCGATAATGGCCGCGGTATGCCGGTTGACATCCATCCTGAAGAAGGCGTATCGGGCGTTGAATTAATTCTCACTAAACTTCACAGTGGTGCAAAATTCTCAAATAAACTATACCGTTTTTCGGGTGGGTTGCATGGTGTCGGTATTTCTGTCGTAAATGCTTTATCTAAACAATTGGATGTAACCATTAAACGCGATGGAAGTATTTTTTATATTCAATTCAAAGACGGCGAAAAAGCATCTAAGCTGAAAAAAATTGGCACGGCAAACAAACGCGAAACGGGTACCAGTATTCGGTTTTGGCCTGATGCACACTATTTTGATTCTGCACGTTTCGCCGTGAACAAGTTAAAACATACGTTACGCGCCAAAGCCGTGCTTTGCCCTGGTTTATTCGTTTCATTTCATGATGAACAGACGAATGACACTGAAGAATGGCACTATGAAAATGGCTTGCCGAATTATTTACTGGAAGCGATTGGTAAAACAGAGCATATTCCAGACGAACCTTTTATGGGTTCATTCGCCGGAAATAATGAAATGGTAGATTGGGCGGCGCTTTGGTTACTTGAAAAGAGTGATGTCATCGGCGAAAGTTATGTCAACTTGATTCCAACACCGCAAGGCGGCACTCACGTGAATGGTTTTCGTTTGGGACTATTAGAAGCATTACGGGAGTTTTGTGAATTCCGAAATTTATTGCCGCGTGGCATAAAATTAGCGCCGGAAGACATTTGGGACCGTTGTGCTCATATTATTTCAGTTAAAATTCAAGACCCGCAATTTTCAGGACAAACCAAAGAACGATTGTCTTCGCGAGAATGTGCGAGCTTTGTTTCAGGCGTGGTAAAAGATGCATTTAGTTTATGGTTAAATCAACATACAGTACAAGGCGAACTACTGGCCAATCTTGCTATTGCTAGTGCGCAACAACGCCTTAAGGCCGCCCAACTGGTAGTGCGCAAAAAAATAACCGCGGGCCCCGCTTTACCAGGAAAACTGGCTGATTGCTCCAGACAGGATCTTGCTTCAACTGAATTATTCTTAGTGGAAGGCGACTCTGCCGGTGGTTCAGCAAAACAAGCACGCAACCGTGAGTTCCAAGCCATCATGCCGTTACGCGGCAAAATTTTAAATACGTGGGAAATGGACTCGAACCAAATTCTCGCGTCACAAGGTGTGCATGATATCTCCATTGCCATGGGTGTTGACCCTGGCAGTAATGATCTTCAAGGATTGCGTTACGGTAAAATTTGCATTTTGGCTGACGCGGATTCAGACGGCTCTCATATTGCTACTTTATTATGCGCTTTATTTGTCAAACATTTTCGTCCAGTGACAGCAGCAGGTCATGTCTATGTGGCCATGCCGCCATTGTATCGTATCGATCATGGCAAAAGTGTTTTTTATGCGTTAGACGATGCAGAAAAACAAGGTATTTTAGATCGCATTGCAGCAGAAAATAAAAAAGGCAAGGTGAATGTGATTCGCTTTAAAGGACTAGGTGAAATGAATCCCATACAATTGCGTGAAACCACGATGGATCCCAATACACGTCGTCTCGTCCAGCTGACCATCAAGCCTCATGATCATACCGATTCCATATTAGATATGCTGCTTGGCAAAAAACGCGTGCAAGACCGCAAAAATTGGTTAGAAAAAAAGGGAAATTTGGCGGATCTTTCCTAAGCATTTTATTCAAGACATAATGAGAGATGAACACCATGAACAACGCCCCAGTTGAACACATGCCAATGCAAGAGTATACAGAAAAAGCTTACTTGGATTATTCCATGTATGTCATTTTAGATCGCGCATTACCGAATATCTGTGATGGCTTAAAACCCGTGCAGCGCCGAATTGTCTATGCCATGTCTGAATTAGGTTTAAAAGCAACAGCCAAATTCAAAAAATCAGCGCGAACGATTGGTGATGTCCTTGGAAAATTTCACCCGCATGGCGACTCTGCTTGTTATGAAGCCATGGTGTTAATGGCACAGCCTTTTTCGTATCGCTACACCTTAATTGAGGGACAAGGCAATTGGGGATCGCCCGATGATCCTAAATCCTTTGCTGCGATGCGGTATACCGAATCCCGATTATCCGCTTATGCCGATACGCTTCTCTCTGAATTAGGTCATGGTACCGTTGACTGGATACCGAATTTTGACGGCACGTTGGATGAACCGGCTAAACTACCCGCCCGCTTACCGAATATTCTATTAAATGGCACTACAGGTATTGCAGTGGGCATGGCAACCGATATTCCTCCGCATAATTTAAGAGAGGTAGCCGCCGCATTAATTCACCTATTGGATCATCCTGATGCTACGTTAAAAGAAATTTGCGATTTTGTGCCAGGCCCTGATTACCCAACTGAAGCAGAAATTATTACGCCACGCAGCGAATTGCTCAGCCTGTATCGAACCGGTAATGGCTCTGTGCGCATGCGAGCTCGTTACGCCATTGAAGCAGATGAAATTATTATTCAAGCACTACCGCATCAAGTATCGGGTGCTAAAGTATTAGAACAAATTGCTGAACAAATGCAAACGAAAAAATTGCCGTTAGTTTCCGATTTACGTGATGAATCCGACCATGAAAATCCAACACGTCTAGTCATTGTACCGCGCTCTAATCGTGTTGATATGGATATGCTGATGGCACACTTATTTGCAACGACTGAATTAGAACGCACGTACCGCATTAATTTAAATATGATTGGCATGAATGGTCGGCCTCAAGTGAAAAATCTACTAGAGATTTTAACTGAATGGCTTGAGTATCGACTATCCACTGTCAGACGACGCCTGCAATTTCGCTTAGACCAAGTGGATTATCGTTTACGGATTCTAGCCGGCTTATTAATTGCTTACTTAAATTTAGATGAAGTCATTGAAATCATCCGCAAAGAAGACGAACCTAAAGCAACATTAATAAAACGTTTTACATTAAGCGATGAACAAGCGGAAGCTATTTTAGAAATTAAGTTACGACACTTAGCGCGCTTAGAAGAAATGCAAATCAAAAAAGAAGAAAAAGCATTACGTGAGGAAAAAGATGAACTCGAAAAAACACTGAGATCGAATGCTAAACTAAAAACAGTCATTCGCAAAGAACTCGAAACTGACGCTGAAAAATATGGTGATGCAAGACGGTCCCCCATTGTAAAGCGTGCCGAGGCACAAGCTATCAGTGAAACGGCTATTTTACCGACTGAACCCATGACCATTATTTTGTCTGAAATGGGCTGGGTGCGTGCTGCGAAAGGCCATGATCTTGATCCGACGAGTTTAAGTTATAAAGCAGGGGATCGTTTTCAATGTGCCGCTCAGGGACGCAGTAATCAAATAGCCGTTTTTATGGATTCAACCGGACGCACCTATTCCGTCGCCGCTCATACCTTGCCTTCAGCACGTGGACAAGGCGAACCCTTGACGGGTCGTTTCAGCCCTCCTCCTGATTCATCCTTTATCGCTGTCTTGTTTGGTGAAGCGAATCAATCCATCGTGGTAGCATCGGATGCGGGTTATGGTTTTAGGGTGACACTAGAGGATCTCTATGCAAAAAATAAAAACGGCAAAAAACTATTAAATGTTCCTAATGGTTCAAAAGCACTGGCTCCTCGTTTTATTCATCATGCCGATAGTGACTATCTGGCTGCCGCGACGAATACCGGTCACTTACTGGTATTTCCCATAAAAGAATTACCTGTATTGACCAAAGGAAAAGGAAATAAAATCTTGAGCATTCCAAACAGCAAAGTGGTTGCAAGAGAAGAAATGATGGTAGCTATAGCTGTTTTGAAACCAGAACAACTCCTGTTAGTGAAGTCCGGTAATAAACAATTAAAATTGAAACCTACGGATTGGCAACATTATAGGGGTGATCGCGGTAGAAGAGGCTATAAATTACCGAGGGCCTTCCAAAAAGTCGATGCGGTTTTCACCGCAGATAAAAGTTGATTTCGCCCTAGCTCAGACAATTGTATGCAATGCTGAACGCTAACGTCCATTGGAGGTCTCTTTTTTGATTCACTGAACGACAAGATTATCATATTAAACAAAGATGGTGGCTCTAAGAGAATAAGTGTGTATCTTATTCAAGGCCAGTCATGAGAGTCCTAACTGCTATATCTTCATCAATCTCAGGCCAATATACACCAATGCCCTTACCAATGAATCGCCAGCTATTACGCTCCTTCTCACTCGCATCACGCAATCTAGGAAACCATTCTAGTGGAGCGGAAATTTCTCTGCCGTCAGCTAATACAAAATGCAAAGCATCTTTTGTAAAACTGACATCAATTGCATGATCATCAAATTTAACGGCTGAAATACTCATTCCATTTCTTCATAAATTTTTCGCTGTGTTCAATAACAAGTGCTCTTATCTCAGTTAATTCATGGCTTCGAAACCCTGACGAGCTCGCCAGATTAATTGGTTTTCACCATACAACCTAAGTCCACTAATAGAGCAAAGTCATTTTGATAAAGATCATTCATTAAATCGACTAAATCGCGATTTTCCAGCCTATAATAACCAAATAATTGCCTTAAGCGCCCGGTTTTGTGCCGCTAAAACGTTTCGGATAACGATGTTTTAAAGGCTTTAGCAGCCACATTGGCAGCACCCGCTGCTAGCCTCGCTCCGCACATTTGATCTGTGGCAAGCCATATCAATTGAAGAGGCGGCAATAATAACTTCGGGTCATCTTTCTTTTTTTGCCCACAAGGCCTGCCTATTGAGCCAAAGTGAACTGTTACCCCCTCTTAAGGGTTCATTAAGCAGAACAGGTTATACTACCTGACCAAATAAAATACAGTATAGTGTATCCTATGCAGCGTTTATGTCTATTTAAGACAGATCCCACAAACGTCGATGTCGCTATTTTAGATACAGGTGTATCCGGAACGGCAACTTTTATCGCATTGATAAAAGAAGCAATCAAGCAGAATAAATGCGATATGAGTATCGCTCTCATTGAAACAAGTAGTGTAGCGGGTTCAGGTATGCCCTATGCCCCCGATTTACATCCCACGCTCAAGGTCAATGATCCAAATTCGGATATGATGCTGATGATGGATGAACCCGGTGATTTTGTGAACTGGCTAAAGGAACGCGAACTATCCTACGGCACAGTGGAACGTTTTGCACCACGCCGTCTGTTTGGCGAATATTGTCAAACGCGAATTCCGGATAAGCTCAATGCTATTTCTGTCATGCCAGCATGATTTTAGCTGGCATCCAGTGTCTTTATGAGTCTTATAAAATAGAGTTGTACAGATCATTCCAATATGGATTATTTTTCTCGATTAAGTTCAATTTCCAATTTCTTTTCCAAGCTTGAATATTTTTTTCTCTTTTAATGGCTTCTGTTATATCTCCATGTGTTTCGTAATAAACCAATTGGTTCACTTTATATATTGAACGCGAATTCCGGATAAGCTCAATGCTATTTCTGTCATGCCAGCATGATTTTAGCTGGCATCCAGTGTCTTTATGAGTCTTATAAAATAGAGTTGTACAGATCATTCCAATATGGATTATTTT
>JAKBCU010000074.1 GCA_021807565.1 Pseudomonadota bacterium
TCGCTGAATAATGCTATTTTATTAAGCGATGACCCGGATACGATTTCGCGAAAAGTCATGGGCATGTATACTGACCCGAACCGATTGAAAGCGACCGATCCGGGTGCGACGGACAATAATCCGCTATGGATTTTTCATGAAATATTTAACCCAGATCAGGCGTGGGTCAACGAAGCGGAAGAGCGCTATCGACAGGGCCGCATTGGCGATGTGGACGCTAAAAAGAAATTAATCGACGTATTGGTCGCTCTCATAGAGCCCATCAGACAACGTCGTTTAGTGTATGAAAAAGATCCTGCGCAAGTGTTAGCGATCTTAAAAGCAGGCACGGATAAGGCAAATGCGGTGGCAGAACAAACACTTAAGCTGGCGAAAGAAGCCATGAAGCAACAGTATTTTTAATGAATGCCCGAGAGAGGGAGATGGATGATGGTGAAATTACCCAGTTTAGATGAATTAAAAAAAATGAGCGCCGAATTGCTTGATTCAGCCAAAACGGTTAAGCTTGGCGGTGTCGTCGATAAGCTGAAATCGGGGATGGAATCAATGGGCGTAAAAAAGACCGAAGCACAGGTTGTTTCCCCCATTGAGGCGATTCGTCAGCCATTATTAGATATTGAGGCGTCTTTGAAAGAATTGGCCGCAGCGCAAGTCACGCAGGCAGGAATAGTGAAAAAAGTGGTAACGGATTTTGGAAAGTTAAATGCCGCGTTGACTCAGTTGTCTGAATCCAGCTCAATGACGCAAGAGAATCCAGACAAGAAAGGGTGATCCGTGTGAAGCAATATGACAAAGATGATTTAAAACCTTTTTACACCTGGGGCATGCCGCTGTTAGTGTTAATGGCAATACTCGCTGTTGCGGGGATTGTAGTGACCCTTGTGTTAAAGTATTTCTTTTAGGGTCCTTGACGTGCAATGTGATCCAGTTGGATTTGCGCCTGCTTTTGAAATGTAGTCGGTGCAGCAATATCTGAAAATAAATCACTGTTGCCGCCAAAGGGATAAATCACTAATGTGCCATAATTGAGCAATCGCCCTAGCAAACTCTGGTTCATGCTGATGTTTGAAACAGTGGTGAGGCGCATTTCATTCGTATGCCGGAAGAAAAATCCTTCAGACAGGATGACCCGTTTATTCGTAATAATAAACGCAGACGTCACATAGCTGAGTAACTGATTGATCCAAATCACGACGGCCGCAATGATGGGCGCAAAACTGACCTTGACCACGGTGGGATTGGGGTTCAATACAAAAAATAAAGCGATCAAAGTCCAACCAATGGGTGCGAGGAAAATAATGACGTGTTTTTTGGTGCGAAAGCATATTTGTTCATCTGATAAGAGCGGCAGCATACCTAATCCATTGGGTTTCACAGAATCCTTCAGTGTAGCAAAGACCCAGAAAAAGCACTAATGTTATTGTGTGTCTTTTCTGAATCAGCGGCCACTACCGAATGTAGGTTAAAATAGGGGTGGAATCGTTTTTGCCAATGCCGTCCGATCTTGGGTTGCATCATGGGTTAGGACAAAGCCGAGTAATTGCCGATTGGCATTATAAAATAAAGCGCGTAACCCTTTTTCTGTGGTTTCAATTTGCCAAGCGCCATCGGATTGTCGAGGAGGCGGGCAAACGGCAATAGGATGAGCGGGTGTCTTAATCACGATGGGCATGGCGGGATAATCAACGGCCGTTTTTATACCACAAAGTGATTTGGCCAAGGCCCGGGAACAATTTAATAAAGGTGTTAGGTAAGGTAGTACATGGCCTTCAACCTCAGCACAATCACCTAATGCATAGACATCGTTCGCGCTCGTTTCTAAATAACGATTGACCAATATGCCGTGATTAATCAGGATGCCGGCTTGTTCAGCGAGTCTGACATGGGGTTTTAAGCCGATGGCAGATAATACCAAGTCCGCAGGAAGCTGTTCACCATTCGATAACGTGAGACTATACCCGCTGGTTGTTTTTTGTAAATAATCTAACGTAGCGGGTAAATGGAAGTGTACTCCATTTTTTTCTAGGGCTAATTGTAATAAATGGCCAATCGAGCTGGGTAGTAAGCCATCCAATGGGGTTTTGACAGGTGCTATGACATGAACTTGATAGTTGGCATTGCTGAGATCATTTGCAAATTCGCAACCGATTAACCCGGCTCCTAAAATCGCGATACTTTTTTTATTTTGGATCAAGCCCCGAAATTCGGTGTAATGATAGAGATGATTAATGGATAATACGTTCTCAATGCCATCGCCTTTTAAAGGTGGTTTCATCACATCCGCGCCGCAGGCCAATATCAGTTGACTATAAGGTAAGGTGTCATTGTCAACTCGGATACATTTTTCGTGAGTATGAATCGAGTGGACAGTGGTATGCGTGCGAATCTCTGCATTTAATTGAGCAGCCATGGTCTCTGCTGTTGCAGTCGCCAGTGAATCGGCAGTTTTTCCGCTGGTTAATGCCGTCGAAAGTTGTGGTTTAGAGTAATATAAGCCCGCATCTGCTGTCACCATCGTGAGAGGCAGCGTTCTGTTTTGTTTGCGCAGCTCACGGGCAACTTGATAGCCGGCCAAACCAGCGCCTATGATAATAATAGGGTGCATCATCTATCAATAACCTTTAAAATACCGACCTGGCTTATACTACTATGATATTTTTTTGAATACAAAGCATGATGCCATCAATGAAACAGCCTCTTTTTTTTGAAGAGGATACATTACCCGAATCACTGGCTGAATGGATATATTATCCCGGTTCTTTTATGTTGCGACTCAAGCAACACGGTATTTTAGCATCGGTACAGCTGTTGCGACAGCAATGGTCATTGCCAACAGGCGATGAAGGGGAGGTACTTGATCTTCCTAGGCGTAGTTATGTATTGGTACGTGAAGTCTTGATTTCCAGCGACCATCAAGATTGGATGTATGCGCGCACGGTTTTTCCCGCGAAGACATTGACTGGAAAAGAAAAACAATTAGCGCATTTGAAAAATCGTTCATTAGGATCCATCTTATTTAAAGAACCACGCTTGCACCGTAGCGAGTTTTCAATATTTTCGCTTGATCAATACCATGCTATGTACCAGCACCTGCTAAAACAGGTTGTTTTTGAAGCGGAACGAGTATGGGCACGCCGCTCTTTGTTTACGATTAAGCGAAAATCACTGTTGTTAACCGAAGTGTTTTTATCCGCCTTATGAAAATGATGCCTTATATTGCCTTAATGCGGTTACAAAAACCCATTGGTATTTTTTTATTATTATGGCCTACGTTGTGGGGTTTGTGGCTGGCGTCATCGCATTTTCCTTCTCTCAAGCTCATTTTTATTTTTGTTCTCGGTGTGATTGTCATGCGTTCAGCGGGTTGTGTAGTGAACGATATGGCCGATCGAAACGTCGATTGTTTTGTGGAGCGAACAAAACATCGACCTATTACCTCAGGGCAAATCAGCGTAAGGCAAGCCTTGATGTTACTGAGTATGTTATTACTCTGTGGATTTGGATTAGTGTTATTATTAAATTCATTAACAATTCGCTTGTCATTGGTAGGTGCAGGGTTAGCGCTGGTCTATCCTTTTTTGAAACGAGTCACCCACCTGCCACAATTAGGGTTGGGTTTGGCATTTGCTTGGGGGGTGCCAATGAGTTTTGCCGCCACCCTAAATGTCATTCCCAAACAAGCATGGATTGTTTATGCAGCTGCAGTCATCTGGCCTATCGTGTATGATACACAGTATGCCATGGTTGACCGTGTGGATGATGAATCGGTGGGAATTAAGTCAACGGCTATTTTGTTCGGTCACTATGATCGATTATTCATTGGCTTGTTACAAATCCTTTTTTTAGTTTTATTGGCGATTGTCGGAAATCAATTTCATTTACAGAAGGTGTATTTTATCTCGCTTTTGTTCGTCATATTCTTTTTTATTTATCAACAACGACTCATTTATCATCGAATTCGAGAACAATGTTTTAAGGCATTTTTGAATAATCAGTGGGTTGGTCTGATTATTTTTGTCGGGATTCTATTCGGAAAAACAGCATGAAACTTTTAGCAGATCAAGATATTCCTTTAGTGGAGCATTATTTTGGTTCATCTTTTGACATTATTTTAAAAGCAGGTCGTACGATTCAACCGGCTGATTTAATCGATATCGATATGCTGATTGTGCGAGCGGTGACGCGCGTTGATCAAACCTTATTAGGTCATTCTTCGGTCAGTTTTGTGGGGAGTGTGACATCGGGAGCGGATCATTTAGATAGGACTTGGTTAACACGAGCCGGGATTGAGTGGCGGATTGCGAAAGGATGCAATGCCATGGCGGTGGTTGAATATGTCATTTGTGTCATTGCTGTGTTAAATACCATGGGTTTTCTGGCTCAAGAAAAACCGCGAGCGGCCGTGATTGGAGTGGGAGAAATTGGTTCAAAGGTGGTTTCTACCTTAACTCAACTGGGCTTTGATGTATTGCAGTGTGATCCGTTGCGGGCACAGCAAGAACCTGATTTTCCACATACGCCGTTTGAAAAAATAGAGCAGGTTGATTTGATTTCGTTTCATGTGCCATTAACCCGAGATCATGACTATTCAACCTATCATTTAGTCAACAAACGTTTTTTGCAACAACAGCAATCAAACTGTGTTTTGATCAATACCAGTCGTGGAGACATCATTCCCTTTTCTGAATTAAAACGCTACGGACAGCATTTGTTATGGTGTTTAGATGTCTTTGAGGATGAACCCGATATCGATTTGGCCATTTTGCAGCAGGCGCTGATCGCAACACCTCATATTGCTGGATACAGCGTACAGAGTAAGCATCGCGGCATTCACATGATTTATGAGGCGGCCGTTCAAGCTCAAAAAATGCTTCCTCTGTTGCAGGATGTATTGCCAATGAAGCGAAAAATAGTATCGCTCGATTCCTCCATCACGACATGGCAAAAAGTAGTCTTGCAACTCTTTAATCCGTTAGAGATGACAGAGCGGATGCGGCAGCAACTATTAGCGCAACCGAAGTCGTTTGATTTACTGAGAAAGCGGTTTACGGATCGTTACGAATTTCAGTTTGTCGATATTTTCCCGAATCCTGTACCAATCGATCGATTAAACACATTGGGGTTTAATGGTTAATAGAGATTATTTTCTTCCCGCGGTTGTGTCGTGTTAGAAGGGCTTGTCGATGACGTGTCTTCATCAGGGACATAAGGGGACATGAAATATTCAAACTGGGCCATTGGATCATTCGTGTTGGCCCGTTTACCAGTCTGCGGGTCAATTTTGATATTCACGATTCCTGCTGGCTGTTCTAGCGGATGGGATGGAAGCCGTCTTAAAATGGGTTGCATGAAGGCAATCCATATGGGCAGGGCGGCTTGGGCGCCATATTCATGCAGCGACTGGGGTTGATCAAAGCCGACCCATGCCAATGCGACTAAATCAGGATGATAGCCGACGAACCATGCATCGACTTGATTATTCGTAGTGCCTGTTTTACCTGCTAAATCATCGCGTTTTAAACTTTTTGCTTGTGCAGCAGTGCCACTTTGGATGACTTCGCGCAGTGCAGAGGTAATCAAAAATGCATTTTGTGCGGTGATCACACGCGGCGCATAGCTATGGGGTGTTTTGCCTTGAGAAAGTGGTTGGCAATGGTCACAGACGACCAAGGGTGTGGCTTGATAGAGAATGTCACCTTGAGTATTTTGGATACGGTCTATCGCATAAGGCACGACTTTAAAGCCACCATTGGCAAACACGGCATAGGCAGTCGCTAGTTGTAAAGGTGTCACACTGGCAGTGCCTAATGCTAACGATAGCGTAGGCGGCAGTTGTGAGGGCGTAAAGCCAAATTTTTGTGCGTAGCTAACGGCATAAGGCACTTTAATTTGATCGAGCAAACGAATTGAAACGAGATTGCGAGAGTGCGTGAGTGCTTCGCGCAAACGTGTTGGACCAAAGAAGCGGTGTTCATCATTTTGTGGGCGCCATAAACTATTATCCGTAGGGTTTTCAACGACAATAGGGGCATCATTAATGAGGGTCGCCAGTGTGTAGCCTTTTTCTAATGCGGCGGAATAAATAAAAGGTTTAAAGCTAGAACCGGGTTGACGTTCGGCATTCGTGGCTCGATTGAAATTACTGAGGTTATAGTCGAAGCCGCCTACCAGCGCCAGTATTTTGCCATCATTGGGATTTAATGCAACAAATGCTGTTTCAGCTGTTGGAATTTGTGCTAAACGCCAAGTATGATCGATAGGCATGATGCGAATCAAATCACCTAATTTGAGAATATCATTGGCCTTTTTGGGCGCACGACCTAGATAGTCGGCATTGATTTGACGTCTGGCCCAAGCTAAGCCACGCCAAGGAATGGTGGCCAGCGTGCCATTGGCTCTTAATACCGTCACAGACTGTGTACTCATATCGACAACAGCAGCAGGCTCTAATTGATTCACGGTGGGGATATTGCTTAATAAGCTTTCCCATTCTTGCATGTTCTCTAATGTGGGTGAACCTAAATTACGTTCGGGCCCACGATAGCCATGACGTTGGTCATAAGCCAGTAATTCAGTCCAAATGGCTGCATTTGCCGCCTCTTGAAGTTTACTGTCAATCGTGGTGTAAACATTAAATCCATCAGTATAAATACTATTGCCATACATTTGTTCTAGCTGTTGTCGGACCACTTCAGCGGCATAAGGTGCTTTTAGTTGGGTTTTTTGCTCATGAAAATGGGCATTTAACGGCGTATCCATTGCCTTTAGCTAGGCCGCATCGT
>JAKBCU010000075.1 GCA_021807565.1 Pseudomonadota bacterium
ATGATCTGTACAACTCTATTTTATAAGACTCATAAAGACACTGGATGCCAGCTAAAATCATGCTGGCATGACAGAAATAGCATTGAGCTTATCCGGAATTCGCGTTAGTAAAGTAAAATTGACTGACAAATCGACAGATCCTGCTTTTCAAGCTATCGAAAAAGCGGCGGTGATACGAGAACTTTTAAAGATATTAAAGGAGTCAAAGGATCCTTTAGCTACCAAGATTCAAAATGCTCACGCGTATCTTGCTAAGAAGGAGGACCATGTTCTTCGTGACGCAATATTAAACCAAAACCGGAATACAATAGGTCACCGGATGGTGATGCTCTTTAATAGATTATTTTCGCGGCCTGAACGAGTTAACAATCGAGGCGCGGCCATATTAACGCTATTTAAACAATTACCGACATCAAAATCTAAAGACACAGAAGAGAAGAAGGAAGCAGAAGGAGAAGGAGAAGGAGAAAAAGGAAAAGAACAGCATCCACAGGAGCGGCTCTGAAGGAAAGGGATATACTGCGCTTGCCCAAGCCCAATTTAACGCTATACTACTCCTCTTTACTAAAAAAAAGAGGCTTTCCGAATGGATGACCCATTACATAACCAAAGCCCGCTGCCGATTTTCAGCGAGATTCAGCCAGAACAGATCGAGCCCGCTTTAACCGCGTTGCTGAATCAAAATCGCGCTGAATTAGACCAGCTGCTTAGCAGTACATCGTCTTACACTTGGGATAATTTAATGCAGCCCATGGAGGAACTGGATGATAGGCTAGCGAAAGCCTGGTCACCTGTTGCCCATCTGCATGCTGTCATGGAATCCGATGCATTGCGTACTGCTTATCATGCTTGTTTGCCGTTACTGACGGAATATCATACCGAATTGTTGCAAAATGAGAGATTGTATCGAGCCGTTCAATCCATTGAAAAAGGGCCAGACTATCCCACACTCAATGCGGCACAAAAGAAAGTGATTCAAAACGAATTACGTGATTTTCGTTTAGCCGGTGTCAGTTTGCCGCCGGCCGACAAAATGCGGTTTGCTGAGTTACAAAAACGATTGAGTCAGCTCTCGACGCAGTTTGCTGAACATCTCTTAGATGCAACCCATGCTTGGACATTGCATGTGACTGAGCTGGACGTATTAAAAGGGTTACCTGAGCAAGCATTACAGCAAGCAGAACAAGCAGCACAACAAGCGGGTCAATCCGGTTGGTTAATGACGCTTGATTACCCCTGTTATTCAACGGCGATTAAATACCTTGAAAACCGTGAGCTGCGACGGTTGATGTATGAAGCCTATACAACCCGTGCCTCCGATCAAGGGCCTCACGCCGGCCAATGGGATAATACAGCTATCATGGAAGAGATAGTGGCATTACGCGCTGAATTAGCCAATATATTGGGTTTTCCCGATTTTGCTGCTTATTCCCTGGCAACGAAAATGGCAGAGACACCCGAACGCGTGATGTCCTTTTTAACCGATTTAGTTAAACAAGCTACGCCTTTTGCGGAAAAAGAAATGCAAGCGTTGCGTGAGGTTGCCAATTCATTGGATCACATCGATCCACTGGAAGCATGGGATTTGGCCTTTTATACGGAAAAATTACGCCAATCAAAATATGCGTTGTCGCAAGAAGATTTACGTCCCTATTTTCCCATCCATACCGTATTAAGCGGCATGTTTGCTGTCTTAAACAAAATTCTGGGTATTACGATAGTGGAGCGGCGCGGTGTGGATGTATGGCATCCACACGTGCAATTTTTTGAAGTGTATGACAAACAAAATCAATTGCGCGGTTATTTTTATACGGATCTTTATGCAAGACCGCATAAGCGAGAGGGTGCTTGGATGGATGAATGTCGCGTTCGTCGGCGCTTAACAGATGGGAGTTTGCAATATCCCGTTGCTTTTTTAACCTGTAATTTCAGTCAGCCCATTGGGAATAAACCCGCTTTATTAACGCACGATGATGTGCAAACGGTGTTTCATGAATTCGGTCATTGTCTACATCACTTATTGACACAAGTGGATTACGCGGCGGTCTCAGGTATTAATGGAGTACCCTGGGATGCCGTTGAATTCCCCAGTCAATTTTTTGAATTCTGGTGCTTTGAACAAGAGGCATTAAAGCGAGTTTCGGCGCATGAAACGACGGGTGAACCGCTACCCGACGCACTTTTTAAGAAGTTAGTGGCAGCGAAATATTTTCAATCGGGTATGCAAATGTTGCGGCAATTAGAGTTTGCTTTATTCGATTTTAAATTGCATTGGCAGTTTGATCCATCCAAAGGCCCGCAAGTCCAATCCATTTTAAACGAAGTGCGTGAGCAAGTGGCGGTGGTTCGCCCGCCCCAATTTAACCGTTTTCAACACAGTTTTTCGCATATTTTTGCGGGTGGCTATGCCGCAGGCTATTATAGTTATAAATGGGCGGAAGTATTATCCAGTGACGCCTATTCGAAATTTGAGGAAACCGGTATTTTCAATGAAGAGACAGGACAATCTTTTTTAAAAACGATTTTAGAAAAAGGGGGCGTTGAAAACCCGATGGCCTTATTTATCGCCTTTCGTGGTAGAGAACCGACAATTGATGCATTATTGAGGCATAGTGGTCTGGTAGCGGCATAACTCGCGTTACGAGTTATTAGGCGATATAATAAACGGATAACACTGTTGCAAGGAGATAGCCGCTGTGTTTGATGCCGACCACCCGATTACAAAAATAAAACATGATAGACTAGGGAGAGCGATTTTTGCTCGATATTTGGCGCGTTGTATTGTGGATCATACGGATAAAGCGAGTTTGGTCACTGCGCTTTACGGCGGGTCTGGTAGTGGTAAAACCTCGATTATCAACATGGTCTCGGAAGAATTAAAAAATGCATCGAATAACATAGTGGGTGGCGAAAAACCTATTGTGCTGCACTTCGATCCATGGGTATATTCTGGCCAAAATCAATTAATTTATAGTTTTTTTAGATTATTGTCTTCAACGATTCAAGATGTCCCAACCCTTGAAAATAATGCCGCGATTGCTTATCTACTTGAATTATACGCGTCTTTCTTCACCCACCAGCCTATCCCTAAATTATATTTACTCAAACAAAAAGTATTTAACCTGTTTTTGAAAACCGAACTCGGTAAACAAAACCTGTATGGTTGGAAATCAGGGCGTTATTTAGCTGATATCAAAGCAGAATTGAATCAATTTATGCGTCAGCAGCCACATAAGCTGATTATTATGATTGATAATATTTCCCTTCTAAGACCTGTCGAGATAAATCAAATTTTTCAGATAGTGAAATCCATGGCGGATTTTTCAAATACCTTCTACCTGCTGGCCATGGATAAAACGCAAGTGATTCGTGCATTAGATAAAATGCATGGCGAGGAAGGCCATGAATTACTTGATAAAATTGTTCAACTACCGTTTGAATTAATGCCGATTTCACAGCAAAACTTAGAAAATATTTTTATCGATCGCATGAAAAATGTGATCAAGCTAGTACCTGAAGGCGCATGGAATAATGAGTATTGGGCGGATCTCTATTACTCATCATTGAAATATTTCTTTACCAGTTGCCGTGATATTACTCAATATGTCAATATCTTAGGATTTAATTATCCAAGAGTTCGAGATATCGTTAATCCCGCTGATTTTTTTGCCATTAAGGCACTCGCTAATTTTGAGCCTGCCATTTTTCAAGGTGTTCGCAATAACAAAGATTTATTTACCGATTTAGTCAATCATGTCTATCCATCCGATAAAAAACGCATTGCAGAGGACAAATTACGATGCGATGAAATTTTGGCAAGAGCCGAACATGTGTCTAAAGAAATTATATTGCAATTATTGCTTAGATTATTTCCGCGATTACAGCATGTGTATCAACCCCATGGTGTGTTTGTGCATTCAGAAACATTGGCACGAAAAAATCACCGAATTTGTAGCCCAGATATTTTTGAAGTGTATTTTAGACTCTCTGTGCCCGTTGATTATATTTCAGAATCTGAAATGAATGCGATTTTATCCATGACACATCATGAAAAAGAATTTGCTATGATCTTGTTGCGCTTAAATCAAGATGAGCGAGTGACGAAGTTTTTAGATTTACTTGACAGTCTCGATGCGCATAAAATTGCCGTAGACCACATTGAAAACGTGATCAATGCGTTAATGGATAGTGCCGATTTATTTCCAGAAGGGGAAGTGGGCGCATTAAGTTTTGATACGCCCACACGCATTCATCGCATCTTTTATCAACTATTGAGTCGTATCCATGACCCTGAAAAGCGATTTAGACTCTTCCAAAATGCTGTCAAACGAAGCAACAAAAGTCTCTATAGTATAGTGCATGAACTCACCTTGTTAAGTAATGAATTAACAAATCAAGAAACGATGGAGCACGCACTTTTTACGGCAGAAATGATACAGGAACTAAAAATGGAGGCAGCGAAAAAAATTGCATACTGGGCTGATTTAGGTCGTTTGGGCGAACATCCTAAATTATTACCGATTCTATATGCTTGGTTGAATTGGGGAGATGAGATTGATTGCAAACGTTATGTCGGGAAATTAACGCAAGATGATCGAGGCCTAGTTCAATTTTTATGTGCTGCGTTACGTGATCCTATTGATCAAGCGATGACAAAGTTGATTAAAAGCAATGATTGGAAATCCTCACTGAAACATATTGAAAGTTTTATTTCACCCGTGATTTTGCAACCTCATGCCAAAATGTTGTTTGAAGAAATAGGATTTGAAAAAATGCGAGAGAGAGAACAACTGGCGATCCTGATTTTCTTGGATTTGACGAAAGTCGAGACAAACAAGGTCATGCCTCACTTACTTTAACCTAAATTCAGACTATATTTTTACCATTCAATCTAAATCTGAAAATATTTTTGTCTTGGCATTCAGCAATTCTCGGCAAATAATAACGGCCTTAATTTTCGCAGTAATTTAGCGACTGGGAAATAATTTTTTCGTACAATGCCTCCGGTAGCATGATGTAGCAAATGGGTTGCTACATTGATCAGGATAGTGCACGTGAAAATAAAAAAGCATCTTAATTTTACCAGTTTGCGTAAGAAAGCGTCAGAAATATTTAAATCTGTTCCAGATTGGCGGCAAAAGAGCAAAATAACCATTAGTATTCATGATGCGATGATGAGCGGTTTAGCTTGTATGTACTTTCAAGACCCTTCATTACTCCAATTTCAAAAGCGCATGCAGGAAGATCAACATAGAAACAATCTCAACACCTTGTTTGGGGTTGAAAGCATTCCAAAAGAAACACAGATGCGAGAGATTATAGATGGTGTTGATAGTGATTCTTTTCGCTCTATTTTTAGGGATTATTATTTACGTCTGCAAAGAGGAAAACACTTAGAGCAGTTTCAAATTTTCAAAGGCTATTATTATTTTCCCATGGATGGATCACAATTTTTTGGATCAAAAGACATTCATTGTGAACAATGTTTAGTAAAAGAGCATCGTGATGGGTCGAAGAGTTATTCGCACCAGGTATTACAGGGCGGGATTGCACATCCTGATTGTCCTCAGGTCATTCCTTTTATGCCAGAGCAAATTGTTAATACTGACGGCACCACGAAGCAGGATTGCGAGATGAATGCAGCAAAACGGTATCTCAAAAAATTGCATCAAGATTATCCTCAGCTTGGATTATTTTTAGGTGGAGATGCTTTATTTTCTAAGCAACCCATCATAGAGGAAGCGCTGCATTATCATATGCATTATTTGTTTGCTGCAAAACCAGATGATCACAAGTACATGATGGAATGTCTTGGTATGTATTTAGAATTAAAACATATCGAATTTGCCGATGAAAAAGGCAGACAACATTATTATGAGTGGATGAATGACGTTCCATTGAATGGAAATAAAGAAACGATTCACGTTAATTTTTTACGTTGCACAATTAGTGGAAAAAATAAAAAAGGTGAAGAAGAAATTCTTTATAAAAATAGTTGGGTCACTGATTTATTGATATCGGAAGAGAACATTAAAACATTGGTAAAAGCAGGTCGTTGCCGATGGAAGAATGAAAATGAATTATTCAATGTGATGAAGAACCATGGTTATTGCATGGAGCATAATTATGGTCACGGTCAAAAAAACATGGCATTTAATTTCTATCTGCTTACATTACTGGCATTTTTGATGCATCAAATTTTTGAATTAACTGATCGTCAATATCAAGCATGTCGGGAGAAGTTTGGTAGCAAGAAACATTTATGGGAAAAATTGCGATCTTGGATTGATATTATCATTTTTGAAACGTGGGAAAAGTTGCTAGAGTTTGCATTAATGCCAAAGCGAGGCTTGCTGACCTGGGCGCAGGCACCCTAGCTTCATGCAGCTGTATTTATCTTAATTAGAAAAGGCCAGTATTTTAAAGGTGCTTGTTTGTGTTCGCCTAACATTTGCAAAAAGCATTAAAAACCTGGTAACCCACTATAAATAAAGAAAATTATATCGAATTGAACTATGTTGAGCAGCACTTTGATCGGCAATATTAGAAAAATACCTTTCAGTTAAAGGATAAAATTGTTTCACCGAGAATTGCTGCTT
>JAKBCU010000076.1 GCA_021807565.1 Pseudomonadota bacterium
CTTTTACTTGGCGTAAAAGCAGTTATCACTGAAAGCTTTGAACGCATTCACCGCTCTAATTTAATTGGCATGGGTGTTCTACCCCTACAATTTCAAGAGGGTGTTTCTCGAAAAACGCTGAAACTAACAGGTCATGAGCGAATCAGTATCGCAATAAATGATGAGCTTAAACCTCAGTCAATGGTTGATGTAACCATTACACGTGAGAATGGTATCGAAGAAACCATTCAAGTGATCTGTCGAATTGATACGGCCAATGAGCTTGAATATTACCGTAATGGCGGGATACTCCAATATGTTTTGCGCAATTTGTAATTTGTAAGGATTTTCATGCCCCACTCGAAGAAAGTACTCAGTGTCTTTTCATTGGTGATGATTAATGTCATCGCCGTGGATAGCCTTCGAACGTTACCACTGACGGCTAAACTAGGTTTTCATCTGGTAACGTTTTACCTTGTTGCAGCTTTTGCTTTTTTTATTCCTGTTGCCCTGGTTGCAGCAGAACTCGCTACTGCTTATCCAAATACCGGTGGTGTCTATATATGGGTACGCGAAGCATTTGGTCGACGGACTGCATTCATCACAATATGGCTGCAATGGATCTATAACGTCGTATGGTACCCAACTATTATGGCCTTCGTTGCTGCCACACTTTCCTATTTATTTGCTCCCGAACTGGCCAATAATAAACTCTATCTTCTTATAACCGTTATCAGCTTATTTTGGCTCTTTACCATACTTAATTGTTTTGGTATGAAAGTATCTGGTCTCGTCAGCATCATTGGAGCATCAGTTGGTACACTTATCCCAATGATTGGAATAACTATTCTCGGAGTTGTGTGGGTTCTTCAGGGTCATCCTATTGAAACGAACCATTCAGCTTCGTTATTGCCTGATTTTAGCTCGCTGGCCAATTTATCATTATTTCCAGCTGTACTTTTTGGTTTATTAGGGATGGAAATGTCTGCAGTACATGCAGAAGAAGTTAAAAATCCACAACGCGATTATCCTCGAGCCCTATTTTTTTCAACTATCATCATTTTTTCTACGCTAGTACTTGGTTCACTTGCTATCGTCATTGTTGTATCTGATACAAAACTAAGTGTTGTATCAGGACTAATCGATGCATACGCCTTATTCTTTAAAGCCTATCATTTATCATGGATGACTTCGATCACCGCTTTATTGATTGTTATTGGTGCTCTGAGTGGTGTTTCTGCCTGGATCATTGGCCCAACAAGAGGTTTATTGGTTGCTGCTCGAGATGGAGCCATTCCTAAGAAATTTACTCAAGTCAATCGTCATGGTGCACCAGTTACGATCCTGATTACTCAAGCCATCATCTTTACCTTAATGAGTAGTGTGTTAGGACTATTTGACTCTATCAATGCGGCTTATTGGGTATTGAGTGATTTATCCGCACAACTTGCGTTATTGGTTTATGTTTTAATGTTTGCAGCCTCAATAAAATTACGTTATAGCAAGCCAGATCAACGAGGTGCCTACCGTATTCCAATGGGAAATAAAGGAATTTGGTGTGTTGCTGGTGTGGGACTTATATGCTGTTGCGTAACGATTTTGATTGGTTTTGTTCCCCCTTCACAAATACCCATTGAGCATACTGCATTTTTTGAATTATTCCTCCTCACTGGATTTTTTCTTTTTATACTGATACCGTGGATATTATCCAAAAAAGATGAGCATAGCGATGACTCATGAATCCATGAATTATGATGTTGTGATTGTTGGCGCAGGACCTTCTGGACTATCAGCTGCAATTAAACTTAAGCAGTTAGCAATGCTTAACGATCATCACATTAGCGTATGTATCCTTGAGAAAGGAGCTAAAGTTGGATCACATATTTTATCAGGCGCAGTACTTGATCCCAAAAGTTTAAAGGAGTTACTGCCTGAATCTTGGAGAAATGCTCCTCTAGACTCTGCCGTCATGAAAGATAAGTTTTACTTCCTAACTCAAGCACATCACATAACGCTTCCAACACCGACACCCATGAAAAATTTTGGTAACTACATCATCAGTTTAGGTGAACTCTGCCAATTTCTCGCGCGTGAAGCCGAAGCATTGGGCTGTGAAATTTATCCTGGTTTTGCTGCAACCGAGTTGCTTTATGGAGAAACAGGTGAAGTGATTGGTGTCTCCACCGGTGATCAAGGGGTCGATAAAAACAATCAACCTACTGCGAACTATCAACCCGGCATGCACATTCTTGCTAAACAAACCCTTTTTGCTGAAGGATGTCGTGGGCAACTTAGTCAAAAACTAATGAGTCAATTCAAGTTACGCGATGGAGTACAACCTCAAACTTATGGTATCGGTATAAAAGAAATCTGGCGGATTCAAGCAAATCAACACCATCAAGGTCTTGCTGTTCATACTATTGGTTGGCCATTAGATAACCAAACCTATGGCGGCTCTTTTTTATATCATCTATCTGATAATCGTCTTGCAATTGGGTTCGTTATAGGCTTAGATTACACAAATCCTTGGCTCAATCCATTTGAAGAATTTCAACGATTTAAAACACATCCTTTAATAAAACCATTATTAATTGGTGGCGAGCGAATCGCTTATGGCGCTCGGGCGATAAATGAAGGTGGTTATCAATCATTACCTAAACTCATATTTCCAGGCGGTGCTTTAATTGGTGATGCTGCAGGTTTTCTAAATGTACCCAAAATCAAAGGAATTCATCTAGCCATTCAATCAGGCATTTTGGCTGCCGAAGCTACTTTTGAAGGTTTGTCTACTCCAACTCCGCAAAGCAACCTATTAACCTCATATCCGAAAAAAATTAATCAATCTTGGGTAATGAAAGAACTGTATAAAGCTCGAAACATTCGCCCAGGGTTTCGATACGGGTTATATGTTGGTCTGGCTAATGCAGCGTTTGAAAATTACATTTCCAGAGGAAAATCACCGTGGACACTTAAGAATCACGCGGATAACACCTCATTAAAGCTTGCAAGCCAATCTGAAAAAATACTTTATCCTAAACCAGATAACATCATTACGTTTGATAAGCTATCTTCCGTGTATCTCACCAATACGTTCCATGAGGAAAATCAACCTTGCCACCTGACGTTAAAAAATAAAAACATTCCTATAGAGATCAATTACAAACAATATGCTTCTCCAGAAACTCGTTACTGCCCAGCGGCAGTCTATGAAATCATTGAGGAAAACGGACAACCAACACTCCACATCAATGCCCAAAACTGCATTCATTGTAAAACCTGTGATATTAAAGATCCTGAACAAAATATTGTCTGGACAGCTCCTGAAGGCGGTGGCGGTCCAAATTATATTGATATGTAGCTTTGTTCTATTAAGCAAAAGCAGAGCCGAAGCACGGCGATTGCATTTAAACGCGCAGTTTGTGCTCAGAAAATCCGAACCGTGACCGTTAGGGAGCGGAAAATTTTGTTGGGATACTTGACAGGCGTGTAACTTACTGATCTATTACTACTTTTTGGGGTAAGTAATAGTGACGGAGACCAGTATTCATCGCCATTTTAAACAATTAGATGATCCACGTTTAGAACGAAGAAAAAAATATCCATTGATCAATCTCATTTTTATTGCATTTTGTGCGGTACTTTGTGGAGCTGAGGACTGGGTTTCGATTACAGGATTTGGCAAAGCCCGATTTAATTGGTTAAGCCAGTTTTTGGATTTAACGAATGGAATTCCATCACATGACACATTCAACAGAGTGTTTGCAATATTGGATACTACTGTTTTTGTGGAGTGTTTTATTGGTTGGGCTGAACATTTAGCAGAAAAAGCTAAAAACACAGTTGCCATTGACGGTAAAAGCCTGCGAGCTACAAAAAATAAAGTGAGTAATTTAGGTCCAATTCACATTGTTAATGTTTGGTGTTGTGAAAATCAATTAGCGTTAGGACAACAAATTGTTTCAGGAAAATCCAATGAGATCACTGCAATAGTGCGACACGAGGTCGTCAGATGAAGTGTTCTACTCAAAAGGATTTGAGATAAAACCCGTTGTACCATCAACGGTTTCCTACCCAACCATGCGTTACCGGCGACGGCAAGGTGTGAAGCGTTGGGAACAATGTAGCCAGGGGAAAAATCTCTAGGATAAGTCGTGAGGCGAATCCGAAGCTGCTAGCATCAAAGCGGCGAGGCACTAGGAAGGAATGGTATGGTTAATACATGTAAATGCCTTATGACTGTCGATATGATCGAGGAGCCAAAGATGCTGAAAGGCTTTAACCAAAAGGTAAGTAGTTTGGATGTGTATTGATTGCTGGCGCATCATGGTCAATAAAACTACCGGCGGAGTCGGCAAACCTAACCCATTCATTATCATTCATCTGAAGAAACGTGATAACCCTGCAAGCCGCCTCAGGATGAGGACAGCAAACTGCAAAGAATGCTTATCGTATTGCAGAAGTAGGAGGTTGGAAGAAGCGAAAGCTCATTTGTAACAAATGAGATAGAGCATACGCTCAACACGAAAGTGTGCAGACGTCCAACTGGTCTTGAACGCAAGAGAATTTGAAGAATCGATTTAAGATGGGAACGCAAATGACAGCGCAAGTACTACCAGCGACTGGTGCCCCCAGAGCGCGTGCACAAACATGGGACACCATCCAATGGAACCATGCAAAAACACACGTAAAACGACTACAAATACGTATTGCGAAAGCTTATCGTGAAGGAAAAACAGGCAAAGTTAAAGCGTTACAATGGCTCCTCACACACTCACGAAGCGCCAAATTACTGGCAGTAAAACGAGTGACAGAAAATCGTGGAGGTAAAACGCCCGGTGTTGACAAAGTGGTATGGCGCACGGCCAACCAAAAGATAAAAGCAGTATCAGCTTTGAAGCGACATGGTTATCAACCACAACCGCTAAGAAGGATTTACATCCCTAAAAAGCAGTCAGGGAAGCTTCGTCCGCTATCTATCCCCGCAATGGAGTGCCGAGCCCAACAGGCCCTACACTTACTAGCATTGGAACCGATAGAAACAATGGCAGATAAAAATGCCTATGGATTTCGCCCTCACCGCTCAACAGCAGATGCTATTGAACGATGCTTCACCGCATTATCGCGACGACGCTCAGCCCAATACATCCTTGAGGGGGATATCCAAGCCTGTTTCGATACGATCTCCCATTCGTGGCTATTGAAAAACATACCCATGGATAAAGCTATTTTAGCAAAGTGGCTGACAGCCGGTTACATAGAAAATAAGTGCTTATTTCCAACAAGCCTCGGCACACCTCAGGGCTCGTTGATTTCACCAAGTCTTCTGACGATTACACTCAGCGGTTTAGAGCTTGCCCTGCAGGCTGCAACGGCTAAAAATGATAAAGTGCATCTTTGCACCTACGCCGATGATTTCATTATCACCGGTGCATCATCAGAAGTCCTAACAGAAACAATCCGTCCCATTGTGGAATCCTTCTTGGCAGAGCGTGGTTTAGCCTTATCTCCGGCAAAAACCCGCATAACGCATATCAACGAAGGATTCGATTTCCTTGGTGTTAATATACGCAAGTACAAAGGAAAACTTATTTGTAAGCCTGCCAAGGGAAACCTAAAGGCTTTCTTGCAAAATATTCGAGACACCATCAAATCAAACGCCACAGCAAAAACGGAAAACCTCATCCGACTATTGAACCCAAAAATACGCGGATGGGCGAACTATCACTCACATATCTGTGCTAAACAAACGTTCTCAAAGGTCAATCATACTGTTTTTAAAGCTCTATGGCGATGGGCTAAACGTCGCCACTCCAACAAAGGAGCAGGATGGATCCGACGAAAATATTTTCGAAGCGAAGGACATCGACACTGGGTATTCTCAGCGACTATCAAAGATAAACAAGGGAGAAAATCACATCTAGAACTAGTCGAAGCTACACAAATCCCTATCAAACGGCACATCAAAATTAAAGCCGAAGCGAATCCATATCATCCGGCCTACTCAAATTACTTTGAAGAGCGCCTAGCACGACGCAAGGAGTCAACAAAGCAAAGGAGCAGAATCAGCAAGAAAATATGGTTTCCATGGTGGGAGTCCGAACACGATGAATAAATTAAGCTGGATAATGGTCATTACACCACTGTCTTACCAAGGCTTGAGCCGTATGACGCGAAAGTGTCACGTCCGGTTCTTAAGGGACGGGGCTACAGTAATGTAGCCTTGTTACCTGACCCACTGTTGTTAGATTTATTGGATCTTGATGGAGCAACAGTGACTATCGACGCCATGGGATGTCAAAAAGAAATCAGTGAAAAAATTAGAGAAAAAAACGCTGATTATATATTTTCCCTGAAGGGCAATCACATCAATTTACATGATGATGTTAGGTTGTATTTTGAATCACTTCATCAGAAAAAGCTTAGTGCTGAAGTGTTTCATCGCTATCAGGTTGAAAAAGATCATGGTCGTATTGAAGAAAGGGATTGCTGGTCTGTTAATTTACCGGGAGGACTACATTC
>JAKBCU010000012.1 GCA_021807565.1 Pseudomonadota bacterium
AGAATATTTGCGATCGCTTGGATACAAAGTCTTACGTGACTGGAATAACGAGGTATTGAACAATATAGAAATGGTCTTAAATACTATTTGGGATATTTGTTTTTGATCCCCCCATCCGGCCTGTCGGCCACCTTCCCCCTGGCGGAGGAAGGCGTTCTCAGCTAAATTTTTTGAATATCTCGTATAGAAATAGAAGATTTTATTTAAGGCTCTTAGACAATACTGACGTTATCTTCAACGCAGTAGCCCTTTTCGTTACGGTTTTAACTGCCGAATTTAGGGTTAATGTTTTCGTTGGGCGATATATTTTTTTACTAAATTGGGATCATTTAAGTGATTGGGATAAGTAAATACACCACCCACTGTAAATTGAGTGTCAGTAAACTCAACGACCAAAGGTTTTCCAACAGCATTAAATAACGAAAATCCTAAAGGCAGCTCCGCTTCAGATAAGGTAAGATCAAGAAATTGATTTTCCTCGTTCATGAGATCAACTTGAATAGTGGGTTGAGTGCCGTTGAAATAAAAATAGCTTACGTAACGAATCTTGCCTGCAAAAGGTGACTTTGGATTAGAAGCGGTAACATCGGGAGAATGTTGCGAAACCCGTATGGCGGCAAACATAGGGGCAGATAGGACTAACATAATGCAAGAAAATAAAAAGAGTGTTTTTTTCATAGTGTTCCTTATACATTAAAACGAAAATGCATGACATCGCCATCATTCACGAGATAGTCTTTCCCTTCCAATCGCCATTTGCCGGCTTCTTTAGCGCCTTGCTCACCGTTATATTTAATAAAATCATCATAACTAATGACTTCTGCGCGGATAAATCCTTTTTCAAAATCAGTGTGAATTACCCCTGCCGCTTGAGGCGCAGTCGAGCGCATAGGCACAGTCCATGCCCGAACTTCTTTGACACCTGCCGTAAAATACGTTTCTAATCCCAATAAACGATAACTGGCACGAATGACGCGATGTAAGCCTGGCTCGTCCAGACTTAAATCGGCTAAAAATTCTGCTTTTGCGGTGTCGTCTAGTTCTGCTATGTCTGCTTCAATTGCTGCACAAACAGCCACCACACTCGCGTTGTCCTTTTCGGCAATTTGTGTGACTTGATCCAGGTAAGGATTATGGTGAAATCCTGTTTCAGATACATTGGCGATGTACAGAGTGGGCTTAAGGGTTAATAACTGTAAGGGTTTTAACAGAGTTTTTTCTTCATCGGATAATGTCATACTGCGTATCGGTTGATTATGATTTAATTGTGCCTTAGCGCGTTCTAATAAAGCCGCTTCAACTTGTGCTGTTTTATCACCGCTTCGTGCTTGTTTTTGTACGCGTAGCACGGCCTTGGATACCGTGTCGAGATCGGCAAGCGCCAATTCAATATTGATGACTTCAATGTCATCGGCAGGTGAAATAGCACCTGCTACATGGACAATGTTATTGTCATCAAAACAACGCACCACATGAACAATGGCATCCGTTTCACGAATGTTCGCTAAAAATTTATTTCCTAATCCTTCGCCTTGCGAGGCACCTTTTACCAAGCCAGCAATGTCAACAAACTCAATGGTGGTGGGTAAAATCCGCTCTGGTTTAACGATGACAGCGAGTTTGTCGAGTCTTGGATCAGGCACAGCAACGACTCCAACATTAGGTTCAATCGTGCAAAAGGGATAGTTGGCTGCATCCACACCTGCTTTGGTTAAACAATTAAATAACGTCGATTTGCCAACGTTAGGCAAACCCACGATGCCGCATTTGATACCCATCGTTATGGATCCTTTGAATGAAGTGTTTGCATGGCTTGAGATAGTTTTCCCTCTAGCATCAGCGGGAGACTATTTTTTGCTTTTTCTAGTACGGTATCGATGGTTTCACGCTCCTGTTTGCTAGGCGGTTTTAACACGTAATGTTCAACGTCTTTGCTGTGACTGGGTCGACCAATACCGATGCGCAATCGATAAAATTGTTTGGTATTCAGGTGTTCAATAATATCACGTAATCCGTTATGTCCCCCATGACCCCCATCCCATTTCAAACGGATGTCACCGACAGGAATATCGATTTCATCATGGGCAATCAGAATGGAATCGCAAGAAATTTTATAATACCTAGCAAGTGCGTTAACGGAACGACCACTGAGATTCATAAAGGTGGTTGGAATCAATAAATGGCAGTCGTATTGACCTATTTTCACGATGCCATGAAAGCCTTGTAAGGTGGCTTCGTACCGTAGTGTGACTTGAAGGCTCTGAGCGATGGCTAAGACAAACCATGCTCCTGCATTGTGCCGAGTAGGCTCGTAATCTGCTCCGGGGTTACCTAAGCCAACAATGAGGCGAATACCTGGCGACAATGCAAGAATTCTCCCACTCGATTATTCGTTTTCTTTTGGAGAGGTATCACCTGATGCAGTCGGTTGATCAGGGCTAATACCCTCTTCAGTTTCCTCTCCAGCAGCTTCCTCAAGAGGTTCTTCTTCGACATGAGGGATATGGACAGAAACAACAGGTAGATCATGCCCTTCTATACCATGGGCAAATGCCGTTAATTCAACACCATTTGGTAATGGGATGTCACTTAAATGCAGTGTTTGATCTAATCCCAAGTGAGAAATATCCAGTTGAATGAATTCTGGTAGATTGGCGGGTAAGCAAGATACTTCTAGATCACTCATTAAATGAGAAATCACACCACCTTCTTTAACACCTATGCAGTTTTCATCACCAATAAAGTGTAATGGAATATGCATTTGTAATTTTTGATCGGCTCGTACTCGCAAAAAGTCAATGTGTTGAATGCGTGGCTTGAATGGGTGACGTTGAATTGCTTTTAATATCACTTTTTCCGCTTTTTTGCCTGTTTTAAGTGTCAAAATATGCGAATAAAACGCTTCATGAGAAAGAGCGAGTTGTGTTTTTTTGTGATCTAATGAGAGCGAGATCGCTTCTTCACCGGCCCCATATACAATCGCTGGAATCTTATCCGTGTGACGAAGGCGGCGGCTCGCACCTTTCCCTTTATCTTCACGAAGGGTAGCTTCCAGTTCAAATTGAACGGATGACATAATAGTTCTCCAAATAATATAAACAACTGTAATACACCACTGCTTGCGACCAGCAACGGAAGAGGGCGTATTTTACCTGATTTTGAGGAAGAAGCTAGTGGTTTAATCGGCAAATGCTGCTGTACAGGACAAAAATTACAGCCGTTCGCCCTAGTCTAAAAACATTCGACTGAGAGAGCCAGCACCACTAATTCGGCGAATCGCTTCAGCAATCATACGGCTTAAACTAATGGAGTGAATGCGCGAGCATGCTCTCGCATCAGCATGCAGAGGAATGGTATCGGTTACAACCAGTTCATCCATTGCTGAGGCGTTAATATTGGCGATGGCCTTGCCTGATAAAACAGGATGCGTCACATACGCAGCAATTTTGGCCGCACCATGTTCTTTTAGCGCCTCAACTGCTTTGCAGAGCGTGCCAGCGGTGTCGACGATATCATCCACAATAATGCAATCGCGGTCTTTAACGTCCCCAATAATATGCATGACTTGCGCTTCATTCGGTTGTGGTCTGCGTTTATCAATAATGGCCAAATCAGCGCCAGGAATGCGTTTTGCAATCGCTCGCGCTCGAATCACACCACCCACATCCGGGGAAACGATCATGACATTGTTGTAGGCTTTATGCAAAATTTCTTCCAACATAATGGGCGTACTGTAAAGATTGTCAACGGGCATGTAGAAAAAGCCCTGAATTTGGTCGGCATGTAAATCGACCGTGACTAAGCGGCTGATTCCTACCGATGCCATCATATCGGCGACGATTTTAGCGGTAATGGGTACGCGTGCAGAACGGACGCGTCGATCTTGTCTCGCATAACCAAAATAAGGCACAACCGCAGTAATTTTAGCGGCAGAGGCGCGACGCAAGGCATCTGCCATGATGATCAATTCCATCAAATTGTCGTTCGAAGGAGCACAGGTAGATTGAATAATGAAAATGTCTCTGCCGCGGACATTTTCTTGAATTTCCACCATGGTTTCACCATCGCTAAAGCGACCAATGTCAGCTTTGCCAAGCGGAAGATTAAGATGGCCTACGATTTGTTCTGCTAGTTCCTGATTCGCATTACCACCAAAGATCATGATTTCAGGCACACGAGATTCCTCTGTTATTTAAGTGGGACATAGTATAACGGAATTGGCTGGGGTGCTAGGATTCGAACCTAGGAATGCCGAGATCAAAACCCGGTGCCTTACCACTTGGCGACACCCCAAACGTACTCATTTCGAGATTTGTGCAAACGATTAATGCCGTACTTTCTATTTTAATAAGGCCTATCTGCTTAGGGCGCCTATTTTGCTTCCCTCCATGCCGAGTGTCAATGGGAACTTGAAAAAAAGTATCAAAAAACCCATTGTGTAATGATAATTTTTATCCCTAGCATCCGATGTTTCAAGGACATTTTGCTGGGAATATCCAGATGATGGAGGGAAGTGTAGTGTAAATACTCAATCACCCAGCCTTGTTGCACGAGTCGTGAGAGATGAGAGTAAGAATCCCATTCCATGTTGAATGGAATACCAGGTGCAGGCAGCCCTCTTATCCAATAATATAAATTGGACACTGGGAGTTGCCAGCCAAGGTATTCGGCTAATAGGGCTTCAGGTTGGGATGCAGTTTGTTTTTTGCCATCAGATGTTTCAAGCAACACACGATGGGTTGATCCAGTCAGTGTCAGTGCACCCACACCAAGAGGTCCAATGAATGAAATGACGTAATGGCGAGGGGCTTCTTGCCGCCATTGCCAGTTGGCTGTCCAGCTTTCTTGATTCATGCGGATCGCCATCACGCCGGTTAAGTCCCAGGATTGAATGTGAGACAATGCTTGGGCGCGTACTGCCCAGGAAACGGTCTGATTCAATGGCGCTTCAAGATGAGAAGTCGTAGCGCAGCTGCTGAGCATTAGCAAATAGCATAGTAAGGTAATGAGCTTTACGCATCTTAGCGTTGGCAGGGAAGTGTGATGGCGGCATATTCCTCTGCTTGTTTCGCCAGAGAGGCGAGCCGGCTTTCGATAAACCGGTGAACACATCCTGTTCGTTATCATGTCAGTGCCTCTTGCTATGCATCCAACCCCCGCATTTAGGATGACGGTGTTGTGGTGGTGCTATAGCCGCTGCTCTCTTGCTGTCCCATTCCACTTTGATCACTGGATCCTTCTTGACTCGGCGCGCTATGACTAGGTATCGGTGCCCCAGTACTGCTTGAATAACCCGCGGGAGCCGAAGGCGCTGGGGTCACATCGGTGTGGTAGTCATTGCTTGGCGAAGGCGGAGAAGTGACATCGGTATGATAGCCATTGTCTTGTGGAGGCGGCGGCATAGGGGCGGCAGGCACGGGTATTGGATGGTGATGATGGTGGTGGGGTTTTTCCCATCGTGGTGGTGGTGCTGATTGTACTGTTGTGTAATAGTTGTTTTGCGAAGCAGGCGTCACGTCAGTGTAATACGATGTACGCGTGACTTCAGTGTAATAAGGGGAGGTACCCTCCACACAGCCCAATAAGGCGGTGGTGAGTATCCCCATGAAAGTCAGTGATAATAGAGAGCGCATAGTAGCCTCGTTTTGGATTGATATTATCTTACTAAGGAAGCGACATAGTAGCCTGGGCTAGGTTCTCTGACTTCAATAATCGCATGGTTCCAAACGTTTTGATCAAAAATCACTTGACCGCCATTGGCGTAAGATAAACGAATGTGAGTGTATCCTGTTTCAGTAGGATGTTGAACGCGAGCCGTTCCCCCAGCAGGAATGTTGACATAATTCGGACTGCTGAGAATGATATTTCCGTTCACATAGCTCAATATTGCAATATTGGTTGCCGTGTCTTTCAGCATACTCGATTGGGCTGTTTTGGCGGCGGAAGTCGGTTCTAATGTCACGGTGTAACCGCTCGTTGCTGCAAACGAGAGGGTGGAAAAGAATGCAATGGCAATGATCACAAGGGAAGCGAGTTGTTTTTTCATAGATAGTCCTGTTCACAATAGTTAACGCTACTATCCCTGATGAAAGCTGACTGAACGTCCCTGTTGCCGAGCAGCCAATTATAGAGATAAAGAGGTATGTATGTCAATTGTGAGTGCACCAGAGAGGCTTTCTTTGTTTTTCGCTCCATTTTCACATAGAATAGGTTCCACTCAGACGATCTAACGGTTTTACTAAGTTATTATGCCTATTATTGCATGCGGAATTAACCATCGAACAGCACCCGTGGCTTTGCGTGAAAAGGCAATGTTTGCACAAGACAAATTGGCTCTGTATTTGCATGATTTAATGGTCAATGAGTCAATCAGTGAAGCAGTGCTGCTATCGACCTGTAACCGTTCTGAGCTCTACTGTGACTATGATGATCCAGATAAACTAGTGGATTGGTTTTGCAGGCAACATCAACTGTCTCGTGAAGAACTTGAGCCAGCCATGTACATTTATCATCAACAAGAGGCAGTGCAACATATTATGCGAGTTGCCTGCGGTCTTGATTCAATGGTGTTGGGTGAGTCTCAAATTTTAGGGCAAATGAAAGAAGCTTTTTCTGAAAGTTGCGCAGCAGGGACGGTGGGTACTTTATTTAATCGATTATTTCAACATGTGTTTGGCGTTGCCAAAGACATTCGTCATAGTACGGCGATTGGCGCATGTCCAGTTTCTGTTTCATCTGCAGCGGTCAATTTTTTGAAACAAACCGTAGGAGATGCTATTCAAGAAGCGAGCGTCTTGCTGCTGGGTGCCGGTATGACGATGGAACTGGTCTTACGTCATTTGCTTCCCCATCGACCTAAACAGGTTGCCATTGTCAATCGTAGTTTGAATCAGGCCGAAGAATTAGCCAAAAAATACCATTGCCCAGCAGTTCAGTTTGCTCAGTTATCACAAGCTTTATCCGACGCTGATATTCTATTGACTGCAACGGGTAGTACGTTGCCTATTGTGACCCAATCTATGTTATGCCATCGACGCAAACCCGTTTTTATTATTGATATTGCCGTGCCGCGTGATGTGGAACCCGAAGCGGCTGAATTACCCCAGGTGAACTTGTATTCGATTGATGATTTAAAAGCAATGATTCAGCAAAACAAGCGCGGCAGAGAGCATGCAGCTGATAAGGCAGAAGAAGTCATTAAACAACGTTCAGCAGATTATATGCATTGGCTCACTTCGTTAGACTTAGTGGCAACAACGATCCGTGCCTATCGTAACCAAATCGAAACGTTATGTGACGCTGAGTTAGCGAAATCCTTGCGTCAATTGCACCGTGGTGATGATCCCGTGCAAGTATTAACAAGTTTTGCGTATGCGTTAACTAAAAAATTATTACATGCACCCAGTGTGCAATTACGCCAAGCGGGTTCCGAAGGTCGTTTAGAAATTTTGCATTTGGCCCAGAAATTATTTGCTATCCCCGAATTAACCCCTGATGCTTGAACACGGGTACTCATGAAACCTTCCCTACAAAAAAAATTGCAAACACTCATCGAACGGTATGAAGAATTGGGCGCCTTGTTGTCAGATGCTGATGTGATCAGCGATCAAAATCGTTTTCGCGATTATTCTAAAGAATATGCGCAACTGACCTCGATTGTCACAACGTTTAAACAATATCAAGCGTGTCTTAACTTGGTGAATGATGCAGAAATCTTGCTAAAAGATCCTGATCCAGAATTGCAACAGCTTGCTCAACAAGAACTCGAAGCGACAGAAGAGAAACGGGTTGAATTAGAGCGGGAGTTACAGTTGTTATTATTACCACAAGATCCTCACGATAGCCGTAATCTATTTTTAGAAATTCGTGCGGGTGCAGGGGGTGATGAGGCGGCGATTTTTGCGGGCGAACTGGCGCGTATGTATACACGGTATGCAGAACGACAGCGCTGGCAAGTGGAAGTGATTCATGCCAATTCGAGCGAACAAGGGGGTTATAAAATCATAATCTTGCGCATTATTGGTCAAGGCGCCTATTCTCGATTTAAATTTGAATCCGGTGTCCACCGGGTGCAGCGAGTACCAGAAACAGAAGCCCAAGGCAGAGTGCATACCTCAACGTGTACTGTTGCTGTGTTGCCAGAGGTGGATGAAGTGGAAGAAGTCACTATTAGTCCGGCTGATCTACGCATTGATACTTTTCGTGCCTCAGGAGCAGGCGGCCAACACGTGCAAAAAACCGATTCCGCTATTCGTATTACCCATTTACCGACAGGTACAGTCGTTGAGTGTCAGGATGAGCGCTCACAACATAAGAATAAAGCACGCGCCATGTCATTGCTTAAGGCAAAATTATTGGCAGAAGAGCAGAATAAGCAACATCAAGAACGAGCAGACACCCGACGTGATTTGGTTGGAACGGGTGATCGTTCGGAGCGTATTCGTACTTACAATTTCCCGCAAGGGAGAATGACCGATCATCGTATTAATCTCACCTTATATAAATTGCCTGCGATGATGGAGGGTGATTTAGCGCCGGTGATTGATGCGTTAATTCATGAGCATCAGGCTGATTTGTTGGCAGCGATGGGTGAGAGTATTTCATGATGTCGAATGTTAAAGCAGTGTTAGCAGAGGCTAAAAAACGGTTAGCGCCATGCTCCCATACTCCATCGTTAGATGCCGAGTTACTGTTGGCTCACGTTCTGTCTGTGCCTAAGGTTTCGTTGATTTCATATCCAGAACGACGACTGACTGACGCAGAGCAGGAGATGTTTAATGGATTGATTGAAGCGCGTCAAACCAAAAAACCCATCGCTTATTTACTAGGACACAAAGAATTTTGGTCTCAAACGTTGAAGGTGAGCCCTGCCGTTTTAATTCCTAGACCTGAAACCGAGCTTTTGGTAGAGCTCTTATTAAGAGAGCAGGTGGGTACGTCTTTGCTCATCGCAGAATTGGGTACAGGATCCGGTGCAATTGCTTTATCCCTTGCAAGGGAGCGACCCCGTTGGATTGTGCATGCCACCGATCTCAGTGAGACCGCACTGCAGGTGGCAAAACAAAACGCTGATGATTTGACTCTACACAATGTCAGTTTTTATCAGGGGAATTGGTGTCATGCCTTACCTTTGAAAAGGTATGATGTTATTGTGAGTAATCCTCCGTATCTGTCAGGAGATGACCCGCATCTGCAGCAGAGTGAAATCAGTTTTGAGCCTTCGCTTGCTTTGGTATCAGGTTCGGATGGATTGGAGGCAATTCGTTCAATTGTACGGGAAGCGAGGGGCTATTTGAAACCGGCTGGGCAGTTAGTCATCGAGCATGGCTGGAATCAAGCAGCGGCTGTCAGAGAACTATTTGAACAAGCTGGGTTTTTCCGGGTTGAGCTCTATCAGGATTTGTCGGGGTTAGACAGAGTGACCAGAGGCCAGTATAGTGAATGGATGTGATAATAGGTCTTTGGTATCAAAGGAACTTTTGTACTAGAATAGGCAGGGATGAGTAGGAGGAAGGGCATGGCGACAACAAAAGACATTTTGGAACCCAGTTTAGAGGTATTAGGGATCGCACCTTATAAGCAAAGAAAAACCGAAGAATATATGAGTGGTAAGATGCGCGAGCATTTTACTACTATTCTGACCTTGCTTCGTAAACAAATTATGGAAGAGGTAGATCGCACGGTTCATCATATGCAAGATGATTTAGTCAACTATGCTGATCCCAATGATAGAGCCAGCCAAGAAGAAGAGTTTCGTGTGGAGCTTCGTGCACGGGATCGTGAACGAAAGTTGTTAAAAAAAATCGAAGAATCATTACAATTACTGATTAATAAAGAATATGGCTATTGCGAAGTCTGTGGAGTCGAGATTGGCTTGCGTCGTCTTGAAGCAAGACCTACCGCGACGCTTTGCATCGATTGTAAAATGTTGGATGAGATTCGCGAAAAACAAGGCGGCTGAACTTTTATCATACCAAAATATAGATGTTGTTATAATGGGCTATTCAGAAATCAGGATATGACGCATGGCCGGTGCTTCACCACAGTCGAGTCAGTCAGATAATTCATCGGGATTGCTATGGATAATAGCGGCCTGTTTTGCTGCCGGCGCAGCTATTTGGTATGGCTATAAAGCCTATATTATTGCGTTTTATTTTAAAGTGAAGTTAGCTGAAATTTATCTGATTAGTTTTTTCACGGGCAATCTCAATGATGTTAAAACCATCATAGAAAGCAGTAATCCCGCCAAACTGAATTTTCAACAAGTCGTCACCATTGGTCAGGCGGTGGGGGATTATCTTCGTTTTCCGTTTGTTTTTATATTAGTATGTCTCGCGTTTTTAGTCTATTTTGCAAATAAATCGAGAGTTTTTAAACATACCTACTCTATGCGTGATTTGATTGATAGAGAACGTGTGAATTGGCCTCAGATTAATCCTGTGTTAAATCTCAATTTGCTGAAAACCGATCTTGATCAAGGTCCTTGGGCAATGGCGTTAACGCCTATGCAATTTTGTAAAAAACATCAGCTCTTAATAGAAAAAAAACGGGCTTTAAGAGAAGGTCAGTCACATAGAGATTGGAATAAAATTGAGGTTGAGTTAAAACGAGGTCAAGCCAGTAAGGTATTCATTAATCAAATAGGTCCTTTGTGGCCTGGGACAGATAAGCTTCCCCCTCATGTGAAAGCACTTTTTGCTGCATTGGCTGCGCGTATCAATGCAGATGGAAAAGGCTCGGCCGATTTACTGGAGAGCATCAATCGATCAGCCGCAGGAAAATTAGATTTTACTGGCGCAGATGCATTATGCAAAAAATATCAAGATACCAAGCCGGTGCGAACAATAGTGCAAAGTCACGCCTACCTGTTAACCGTCATGGCATCTATGTTAGCCAATGCGCGTCAAGATGGCGTGCAGGCTTCAGCCGATTTTCTTTGGTTAAAACCCCTAGACCGACGTTTGTGGTATATGTTAAATACCGTTGGGCGTCAAACACCGTTTGCTGAAGTGGCCGGGCCTTACGCTCATTGGCTGGCTGAAAAAGAAATCGGTCGAAAAATTCTATCACCCATGATAGAAGAAGCGACTAATGCATTAGCGATTGCTTTAAAAGAAGTCGTGTATAAACCCGATGAACCGGACGATGTAACGTAGCGGAGTTGCCTGGCAGCAGATCAGCTGCTGTGTGATAGGGTAACGGAGAAAATATGCATCTACGTGGATTAGACGAAAAAAACGAATTACCTCCTCAGCTATTGCTGCGTGATACGCGTACATTGGGAATGAAAATCGTCGATTTTTTCAAAGATCCAGTCAATAGTGCCTTTCTGTTATTTGGTTTTGCAATCATGGCCTTTATTTTGACACCATTAACCGATGTGGTTGGGGTGGTCGGCATCCTCGTTTTTACTTATGCAGCAACCCGAAAAATCAAACTACCTTTTCGTATGCCACAGCGATCAGGGATTGATGACTATAACGATCTCTTGCCGGGCAGCGTTAAACCTCGCAAAGCACGAGGCATTTCTTTTTTTGGAAATAAAAAAATAACTAATGAAGAGCTTTGGTTCAATAATGACGATATGCGTACGCATGTTTTGATTTTCGGGTCGACCGGTAGCGGTAAAACAGAAGCCTTGGTTTCACTTGCATTTAATGCACTATTACAAGCCAGTGGATTTTTATATGTCGATGGTAAGGGGGATAATAGTTTATTTGCTAAAGTATTTTCTATGGCGCGTTCAATGGGCCGTGAAGATGACTTGCTATTAATTAATTTCATGACAGGTGCCCGCGATATTATTGGTGCGCAAGAAAAACGGCTATCCAACACAATGAATCCCTTTTGTAATGGTTCTTCGAGCATGTTGTCAGAGTTGGTGACCAGTTTAATGGATTCATCCAGTCAGTCGGCGGATGGTGACATGTGGAAAGGTCGTGCCATTGTATTCGTTCAAGCGCTCATGAAAGTCTTAGTCTATATGCGAGATCAGGGTAAAATTCTACTCGATGCTAACTCGATTCGTAATTATTTTGACTTGACCCGGCTAGAAGCCATTGGATTAGACAAAATGTTTATTCGGGACAATCAAGAGCCTGTGAGTTTAGCGGATGCACCCGATTTAGTATTAGAACCGATCATGAATTATTTGCTGACATTACCTGGGTTTGATAAGGCCAAGAAAGGGAAACAAGGTTCGCAAGTATTTGAACAACACGGTTTTATCACGATGCAATTAACGCGGGTATTTGGTTCCTTAGCGGATACCTATGGCCATATTATCCGGACTAATTTAGCTGAAGTGGATTTACGTGATGTGGTATTAAATCGCCGTATTTTAGTGGTTTTGTTACCCGCCTTGGAAAAATCGCCTGACGAATTATCCGGTCTTGGTAAAGTCATCATTGCTTCCATGAAAGCAATGATGGCAGCGGGGTTGGGTGATTCCGTTGAAGGGACCTATAGAGAGGTAGTGACTCGAAAACCGAGTAATGCGCCAACGCCTTTTATGTGTATTTTAGACGAATATGGTTATTATGCCGTAAAAGGATTTGCGGTCGTGCCAGCGCAAGCACGTTCGTTAGGTTTCTCTGTTATTTTTGCCGGACAAGATTTACCTGCATTTCAAAAAGCATCCAAAGAAGAAGCAGCATCCATTGGAGCAAACACCAATATAAAAATATGTATGAAACTGGAAGATCCCGTGGATACGTGGGAATTTTTTCAAAAAACAGCGGGCGAATCGTATGTCACCAAGGTGGATTCATTTCAAGTCAATGCAGAAAGTGTATTAAGTAATTATATGGATAGTCGAAGTGCTTCTTCTGAAAAACGGGCACGTATTGATTTGCTTGATTTAAAGGAACAGACGGAAGGTGAAGCCCACATCTTTTTTAAATCGAAAATAGTGCGTGCGCGAATGTTTTATGCAAATCCAGCGCCAGTAGAAAGAATGCGTGTGAATCAATTTTTGAAAGTGGAGCCGCCATTAGATAGGACCTTAATGGATTTAGAAAATCGTTTAGCCTTATTTTCTAGCCTCATGCAAAGTGATGAAGGGGTGGTGTTTGATGCGATACAAGGAGAATCAGAAGAAATTGATAGAATTGCTAAGGTCATGAATGACACCACACAGACCAACCCGATAGAGCGTGGTGTTGCTGCTATTTTAGCATTCCATAATCGTCATGCCGCTCCTGTTGAAGAAGTCATCGAAGAAGACATGGATCTTGACCATATTAATATTTTTGGAAAAATGCAGTTAGGAGACGATGTAAAAAAACGAGTAGGGGCTGCTCAGCTTGAACAGTTTAGCGCACCTATCCTGAATAAAGCATTTACCAAAGATCGAATTGAGTTGCTCGAAAGAGTGCTAGGACGTTCAGGCGCGCAATCAACAGGCGTGGCGAACGAATTGATAAAAGATATTTTCACTTCCACTACGTATCCTCCACCCGTAGAAGGTATTTTCCTGGACATTAGTGATGTGACTGCAGCGGCAAGGGATTTGGCCGATTATATTGCTAGCACAAGAACAGATTAACAGGAATAATAAGGCTATCCAATTAGGAAAAGTGACTAAAGAGCGCAGTATGATCTTTTCTAACAAAGTGTTACGGCATGATTTTTTTTCTCCTATCTGTGGGATGGGGTTAATTATGCTTTTATTAGCAGGATGCGCATCATCCAGTGTATCTCGTCATGCAGCAACTCAGTTTGATAGAGTGACCGCCGATAGCAGCTCAGTTTTTGATGGAACAGGAGAGTCAAGCCTGTCTGATTCCTATCAAAATTCCAGTCAAATGGCGAAAGGTGCTGTCATGGGCGGTGCAGCAGGGGCGATAGCAGGAAGTGTGACTCAAGTAGGTTTCTTTACCGGAGCGGCTGGAGGACTTTTATTCGGTGGTGTCTTAGGGGCGTATTTAGATGCGCATGCTAATCTCGCAGATCAATTAACGAATCGTAGAGTGATGGTCGTGGTATTAGGCGATCAGATTTTATTAGAACTACCATCGAGGCATATGTTTAATGGAATGACAGCAAAACTCAATCCTTATGCTTTCTCAACGTTGGATTTAGTCGCTCAATTTATTAGTCGTTATCCCAATAGGTCTGTGCAAATTTCTGCATATACCAATGCATCCAGGCCTGAGCGAATTTACAAAGCATTATCTCAAGAACAAGCTGAGAGCGTGATGAAATATTTGTGGCGTCGCGGAATTAACACCCGATTGTTATCAGCCACAGGGTATGGCGGCCAAAAATTAGTTGAGGAAAATTCCGCTGACTGGAATAAGGGAGAAAATTATAGAATTGAAATTACATTAGAAAAGTTACCCGTATGAGGAGATTAGGTTATGCTTAGCCAGCGACATGAAAACCCGAGATTACAAAGTGATTTTTACCGTGACAATTATCGTAAAATTCTGCGTGGGTTGCTTGTGTCCATTGTAGGCATGATTTTTTTACTGGCAATTATCATTTATCTGGTTTTATTCAAACCATTACCTTCGTATTATGCGACTACGCCCGATGGGCAAATTATTAGCATGAATAGCACGCCATCTCAACATTGATGTGGATTAACAGATAGTAAATGGGATTAAAACAAAGGATGGACATGATTGGTACGCATCAAGACAACCTCAATCAACCGAATCGATTTTATCGTGATTACTATAATGCATTAATGCTGGCTATTACGATATCCATGATGGTTTTAATCGTATTGGTATCTTTACTGGTTTATCAGTTATTGCATCGCCCGTTGCCGCCATTTTTTGCTGTTTCAAATTCAGGGCAGCAAATTCAATTAACCGCATTTTCTACTCCCAATCTGTATCCCAATACCATTATCAAATGGGCAAGTAAAGCCGCTGTGGCTGCTTATACATTTGATTTTGCAAACTACAGCCAACAAACGGCGGCAGCTAGACCGTATTTTACAGATGTGGGTTGGTCTGACTTTCAGGCATCATTAAACACGGTCATCAATGCTATTGTGCAGAAACAATTAATTGTCAGTAGTGTTGTATCAGGCACGCCGATTATTACCAATCAAGGGGATTTGTTGGGACGCTATACGTGGCGATTACAAATTCCTTTTTTAGTCACGTATCAAGCAGCACAAAGCAGCTCACAAAGCAATTACACAGTGATTATCACTATTGTAAAAGTACCGACATCGACGAACCCGACAGGTATCGGAATCGAACAATTTGTTATGGCGTAACATCATGCAAACCAATCAAACAAGCTCACCTCAACCGGACGAGATGGCCGATGCATTGCTATTGGTATTTTCACGCAATGAATTTTATCATCGAAAATATCAAATGATGATAGGTATTTTTTTGTTAAGTCTAGTCGTTAATAGTATCCTCGTCGGTCTGATCATTTTTTTAGAGAAACACCCAACGCACCCTTTGTATTTTGTGACGGATCAAGCGGGTAGATTGGTTAAAAATATGCCTTTAACAGTGCCAAATAGTCCTGTCGACGACGTAGCCAATTGGACGGTAAAAGCGGTCGAAGCGGCTTACACTTATGATTTTGTTAATTATCGCGCACAATTTCAGTCAGCACAAAAATATTTCACAGATTATGGCTGGCGCAATTATATGCAGGCATTGAAGCTGTCGAATAATTTACTCGCCTTAACTGACCATAAATACGTTGTGATAGCGAAAGTAGTCAATAAACCTACCCTCATCAAACAAGGTATTTTAGGCGATGCATTTGCTTGGAAGTTTCAGATGCCTGTTTTAGTGACGTATTTATCACCACCTTATACGGATGGTCCTAAATCAAAAATTTCAAATGCTCTAACAGTGACGGTGATTGTACAGCGACAAAATGTGTTACAAAATTACCAAGGTTTAGGCATTATACAATTAATTGCTTCTTCCTAACTTGTTCAGAGCAGCTCTTGTCTATACAAGTGATTATCTCTGTTATATAGTTCAAAACAGGTGTTGAAATGCATGGTGAAGCATGGCTGAGGAAGGATTGCAACGCATTCGTCTCAAAGATGATTTCTATCGAGATGGTTTTTATAAGGCATTAATAGCATGGCTGGCGCTATTATTCGTCATTATCTTACTACTCGGTCTGTCATTGTATATTGCATTGACAAAACCTGCGCCGGTTGATTTTGCTGCGGACAATGAATGGCGAATTTTGCCTTCTGTCCCTTTAGATGTGCCTTATCTCAGTCAAGCAGATTTATTGCAATGGGTATCTGACACATTATCAAGAGTATTTACTTATGATTTTGTGAACTACAATCAGCAAGCGAGCAAAAATATGTATTTTTTTACCAATAATGGCTGGGAAGCATTTACAACCATTCTGCCTCAATACGTTAATTCCAATACCATGTTTAATGCGAAGGGATTTTTAAGCGCCTATCCTGCCGGCGCTCCTAAAATTATTCAATCTGGATTGCTAAATGGGGTGTATCTTTGGCGGATACAAATGCCTATCAATCTTAATTATAGTAGTCTCCAAACTACGTCACAACTTCAGCTATCGGCGGAAATAAGCGTGGTTAGAATATCCACGCTCAATAATCTACATGGCGTTGCCATCGATACCATTAGCGTGACTAAAGGAGTAGGCGTCATGCCTCAAATCAATGCATAACCGATTATTTATTCAGATCATTGGGTTTGCTTTTGTGTTGATGCTGTTAAGCAGCGTTGTTCCTCTTTATGCAGTCGATCAACCTCACTCAACTGTTTCGGTGCAAACGGATTTAGCGCAATTTCAAGAGTGGTTAAAAAATAACAACTCTCCATCTCCTTCTATCAAAACTAAAAAAAAGGTTGAATCCGCTTCTCATCGGCTAAGCGTGCCAGCCATCACTTCTGCTGACGCTGATGCGCTTGTCCTGTCGAATCAACCCCTCACCTATAACCAATCCAAAAAACGCATGTTGAATTCTGTCCCGCGGTTGAACTTACCTACCGATCCGGATTCACAGGCCGCTTTTAATGCGATGGTGCAGCAAAATATGCCGCTGACGCCGGAACAAATTGTTAAATTACGACAATTGATCGATACATCGCAACGCGCAGCCTCGATTCCTGCGACAGTTCCACCGAAACCGGTTTCTTCGACACTCATTATCAATTTGGCGCCGGGCGCCACACCACCCGCGATTCGATTGGCTCAAGGGTATGTGACATCATTAGTATTCGTCGATTCAACGGGATCGCCTTGGCCTATTGCCGCTTATGACATTGGTAATCCTAAAAATACTACGTTGCAATGGGATGGAAAAAGTAACGTGTTATTGATTCAAGCCATGACTCCATACGGGGACAGTGACCTCGTGATTCGTTTAACGGGTTTGCCAACGCCAATTACCTTGGAGTTGGTTTCAGGCCAGCGCGTAGTGGATTATCGTACCGATATTCATGTCCCAGGATTAGGCCCAAATTCAAAAGAGTTGCCGACTGGAACGGGGTTACCGAATAGCGCTAATCAGTTATTACTCAATGTATTGGATGGCGTGGCGCCGCCTGATAGCAAACCATTAACCGTGATGGGTGCTGATTGTCAGGCCTGGTTGTTGGGCGATACAATGTATCTCCGTACTCGTCTTACTTTATTGTCGCCAGGGTGGATAGGCAGAATGGTGAGCCCAGATGGCATGTATGCCTATGAGGTACAAAAAAGCTCGTCTGTGTTGGTGTCGCAATATGGTAATCCGGTCGAGCTAACGATTGAGGGATTCTAATGGCTGTCAAATTTCCAGGATTTAAATTTTTTTCTGCGGCAGATACCAAATCCCGTATTTTTCTTATTTTTGCAGTGGCTGTCGTGATCGTCATGTTGATTTTTTTTACATCACGATTTTTAGGAGGCAATGGTAACACGTTAGGTTCTTCTAGAGTAGCCGCACCGCCGGCTAGCGCGCAATCGATACCAGGCAGTAATTTGACGCCGGCCTATTATCAAGCACTCCGTGAACAGAATGCACAAGCAGTACAAAAAGCGCAACTGTCTGGAGGCAGTGCCGTTCCAACCATGCTGAATATTCCAAATCAACCACCTGAGTTGGGAACAAATAATTGTACTATCTTATGTCCTGGTGAAGAGAATGCGAATGTCATCAATGATATTAATAACTTAGAAAGTTCAGGCAAGCTTTCAAAAGAAGATGCAGCAAAATTACGCGATTTAGCAAATAAAAATGTATCTGCTGAAGAATATGCTGCTGCTCTAGATGACTTGGTCAAACAAGGAAAGCTTACACCAGAGCAAGCTAGGGAATTATTAGCACAATACAAAAAACAACATGAAAACGGATTGCTAACAGACAGTGCTAAGATGATGGATGCCATGATCAAAGCGGGACAACTGCCTTTAGATACAGCCAATCAGTTATTATTATTACAAAAAAATAAAATTCCACCCGCTGACTATGCGGCAGAGCTCGATCGACTCGTGAAACAAGGTAAGATTTCGCCAGCCGTAGCAAGACAGTTGCTCGCACAGTATGCGCAACAGCAAAATCAGGAAGCCACTAAGAAAGCTATTTTTGGATTAAAGCAACTGGCTAAGGCAGGCGCCATCACGCCTGACGTAGCCGCTGACTTAGCCGAGCTCCAAGCTAAAAATGTACCAGTCGATGCCTATGCAGCGGAATTACAGCGATTGGTTGCCGAAGGTAAGTTAACACCCGCAGAAGCAGCTCGTTTATTAGAACAATATAAAGCAAAACGTGCTGCCGCCGCATTGGGCGCACTAGACGCCTTGGCGGCATCGGATTCTGCAGCAAAAAGAGCAGAAGCAAAAAAATTATTAGCATTACAAGGGAATAATGCGACCGTTGCAGAGTATACAGATGAGTTGAAACGCGCAGTACAAGCCGGTGTGCTGACGCCAGATGAAGCCAGTAAATTATTACAAGAATATCAAACCATGACTATGCCAGCCTCGTTGCCATTAGGAGCGGGTGTTGAGATGACATTACCGACTACTGAAGATTTTGCAAAATTGCAACAACGCGTGCAACAGCAACAAGCGACATCGACTGCCACCGTAGAGCCAGAAACAGGACAATTTACCGCTGCGGCGAACCAAGCGGAATCAGCCGCTTGGCAAGCAAGACAACAACGCATTCAAGCATTAGAATCAGCCATGTCATCACAGGCGCAGTCACTCATTTCAACTGCATGGCAATCGCCCAGAATGGCATATCAGGGAGGGAGTGTAAGCTTAGCTAAAGCGACATCCGCTGAGGGAGCACCGTCTGGCGCAACCAGTCAAAATAACCAGGGTACGAGTTCTTCTTCAGGTGAATCTTCGAGTGGCGCTCCTCTCATTAAAGCAGGATCCATTATGTTCGCTGTGCTCGATACAGCAGTGGATAGCGACTACCCTGACACACCCGTTTTGGCAACGATTGTTCAAGGTCCCTTTAAAGGAGCAAAATTGCTAGGAAAGTTAGCCCTCGCACAAGGCATGGATAAGGTCAGTCTGAACTTTACATTAATGGACAAAGAAGATTGGGCAAAAACAAAAACGGTCAGTGCATTTGCCATTGATCCTGATACCGCAAGAAGCGTTTTAGCCAGCAATGTGAACTACCATTATATGAAACGGTATGGTTCATTGTTTGCTTCTTCCTTTTTGACCGGCTATGCCAATGGAATTTTGTCTGAGGGAACAAGCACAACCGGTATTTTTGGTACATCGTCTACGCATCCTGGCTTGAGTCCAGGTAACAAATTTGCTGTGGGACTGGGTCAGGTTGGCACTACTTTTGGTAATGCTGTTGCGAACTACATTAATACACCCGCAACGGTGAAAGTCAATGCAGGCGTGGGATTGGGCATATTATTTATGTCTGCAGTCACATAAAATACAATCCGATTTCAAGAGGCGAATAACCATGGTCAATGAGCGATACGACAATAGCAGCGAAGGACAAGATGAGGGTGAATATCATTTTTCTGATGACCAAGATAATTACGAATTAGAATCTACTAAAGAATCAACCGGCACTTCTGCTATAGTGGCTGAAAAAGAGACTGTTTTAACCCGATTGAAATCCAGAAAAATGCTGATTGGGATGATCATTTTTATTATGTTGGTTGTTATTGTGTATCAGATGTTAAAACCAAATTCTTCTGTGCCGATCACTGAATTTAGTAACGCATCTACCTCGACAACGAGTCGAACCACTACGACACAAGCATTGCCAACTTCTGCGGAAACTAGGGCAGTTCCTTCTGTTGCGCCAATGGGTGCAACAGAATCGGAGCAACCCGCTCAGTCAATCTCTGCGCCATCCACGTTAGCAATGATGGGTTCTATGCAACAGCAAAATGTGCCGCCATCGGTGCAGACACAAGCCGGACCAGGCCCAGCCTTGGCCAGTCCAACACAAGAAACGCCAAACTTATCACAAAGCACGATGGCGCAACAGCCATCTACGGGTATGAGTCATCCCACACCGGAACTGCCTGCTTCAACGTTGCCAGTTGTTCAGCAGTCATCGCCATCAGTTCCTCCTTCAGTGCAGCAACCCATGGGCGAAGAAAATTCACAAAATACCGCAGCCAGACTGGCTGTGTTAGAACAACAAGTGTCAGCTATCTCTGCGATGTTGCAGGCACAGCAAACAAAACAAGGGCAGACGAATACAGTACAACAGGCTGAATTGCAAGATAAAGTGCAAGAGTTGAATACTCGAGTGTCTAATATGGAAGTTGCTTTTCATCAATTGATGCGCATGTTACGAACGACGCACCAACAGGCCGCCCAAGGTTCTAATGCAGCGGTTCTATCTGAGCGTAATGCTATGCCGCTTCCATCAGCCAGACCCCTGCAACCACGAATGAGTTATACAGTACAAGCCATTATTCCGGGAAGAGCGTGGCTAAAGTCTGATTCTGGGGATACGGTGACTGTTGCTGAAGGAGATACCTTAAAAGGCTATGGTCGAATTACCAAAATTGATCCTTATGATGGCATTGTTTCGATTGATACGGGCAATAAAATTATGACGTTGTCCTACGGATCTGGCGGGGATTGACTATACTGAAGATAGGGTGTAATGGATTCGCTCACAATATGTCCCGAGACGAGGGGTGGCCGTGATGCTAGGTTTACAGAAAATATCACCATTTTTCATTCAGTTAAGAAAAGTGCTGTGGCGCCTTTCTATGGTAGGTGTGCTATTGTACGCGGGCAGTGTTGAAGCGGCCACGGGAGCAACCGTCCCTGACATCGGCACCATGTTGATTAATTTAGCAAAGGCAAATGATGGCCTGATGAGATTAATCACCGCGATCAGCTATATCTTAGGTTTTTATTTTGTACTAAAAGGCGTTGCCGAGCTTAAACATGTTGGCGAGTCACGCACCATGATGTCACGCGAGCATCATATCAAAGGGCCCCTTTTTACGATTGCAGCGGGTACGGCTCTGATTTATTTGCCTGCTTCTGTCCATGTTGGGATTAGCACATTCTGGGAATCGCAGTTTCCTGTGCCCTACGTCCCGACTTCATCAGATCCATGGGCTGATTTAATTAAAGCCTGTTTCATGATTATCCAAATCGTAGGGGTGGTCGCTTTTATCCGAGGGCTGGTGCTCTTGACGCATGTCAGCGAAGGCCATGGTCAGAGCGGGGGCTTTGCCAAAGCGATTGCTCATCTCGTTGGAGGTATATTCTGTATCAATATGTACCAATTTATTTTAATTATCGAAAATACATTGGCACCTGGCGTATTACCTCCACCTTCATAGTTCTTTGTCCTTTCCTGATACCGGAAAAGAGGATATAGGGGAGAAGGATTATTTATCTGATTTATATAAAACACGCTTCTGGATTACTATCTTATTGGTTTACAATAAAATGTTATCCTAGTTTGGTACTAGGACAAGACTAATGAAAATGATAGGATGATTCAAGTAGAGATTTTGACCATAAAAATAGTTTGTTAGGGAAAGTAAATTGAGTGAGCGTGTTTGGGTTTGTTACTGAATATCAAAAGGAGAAAGTGTTTATGTGCAATAAGCAACTTAAGAAAATGATTTGGCTGATATTAGGAAGTGTGGGTTGTTTTGTATTTGGAGCGCTTTGTTATGCCGCTGTTCCCAGTGGAATCGGGGGTGTGGCTGCGAATGCGACAAGTAATTTGAAAAATGTGGCAAGCTTAATCACGGCAGGCGCTTTTGTTGGTGGTTTTGGATTTGCAGTAGCAGGAATTGCAAAATTTAAAGCCCATAAAGACAATCCGACTCAAGTGCAAATCAGTCAACCTATTGCATTACTTTTTATTGGAGCCGCTTTAATTTTTACCCCAGCCGTATTTAAAACAACGGGTGGTACGTTGTTTAATGGTTCTGGCGTAGGTAAGGTTTCAGGCTTTACGTCTTTCTAAAAATGATAAAGCTATGCACGAGTTAAAGCTAGCAGTGAATCTAAATGGCTGGCGTCTTTTCACAAGGCGCCGGGATGACAAGGCTTTTCTGCCAATCGCTAATCAAGTACTCACACGCGATCAGTATATTTGTCAATATTGCGGTTTCCAAGCACAACAATACCAGGAAATTGTCAATATTGACGGTATTTACACTCATAATAAACTCAGTAACTTAATTACAGCATGTTGTTTTTGTTCTCAATGTCTTTTTTTAGAATCCCTTGGCCTTGATGATGCCGGCGGCGGACAATTGATTTATCTTCCTGAGATGACACAAAATGATTTAAATAGTTTTTGTCATGTTCTGTTTTGTGCAATGGGCAACGGCACAGGCTATCAAGAGACAGCCCAAGCGATTTATCGAAGTTTAAAATTTCGTAGTCAGCCGATTGAAAATAAATTGGGAAATGGCACCAGTAATCCCATGGTGTTCGGACAGCTCATTTCAGAATATACAACGAACTTTCCTGATACGAAACTCAATTTACTTGATGATCTGCGTGTATTGCCCTCGTACATAAAGTTTAATACTCAACTTGAAGCTTGGGCAGCTGCCGCATTAGCAGAGCTAGCAGAAGAATCAAAGCAGCAATAAGGAATCTGTTATGAGTTTAATCGATCCAATTTTAGACAGCATTGATTCTCTATTGGCTTGGTTTAGTACTGAGCTAAAACAAACGGTGGAATCTTACTGTGATATAGAAACGGCTGAAAATACAACGACACTCGTAGCGCGTGATGGTTCTCTGGTTTCTATTATCCGAGTGTATGGAGTGACCAAATTAATTGGTACAGATGAGTTCAACATGATTCATAATGGATTGACGCAAAGTTTACAAGCCACGTTAAAACGCAATGGACATGTCGTACAAGTGTATTTTAGTTATGACAAAGGAGCAGTCAAACCTGAAATTGAAGAAATCCTTGCTCCAGCAAGAGCAACTGCCAATCGTTTAAAACTTAGCCTGGATGATTTATTTAAAGAACGTATTGATTATATTTCTAAATATTGTGGGCATGAAGAGCTGTATTTTGTATTGTGGACAAGGCCTTATTCTCTTTCGAATGAACAACAACAGCGTGCGATGAAAGATAAATTAAAATTGATACGTGATAATAAAATTCCTCCTTTCAAAAATAGCCAAAATTTATTGGCTAGTTTTCCAGAAATTCGTGAATCGCATGCTTCGTTTGTACGATCTTTATTGACTGATTTAACGGCATTAAACCTTTACTGCTTCTTACTGGAAGTGCATGATGCAACCTTTGCCATGCGTTGTTCAGCCGATTCTGATTTTACCGCCAAAGAATGGCGCGCAGCATTGCCTGGGGACCCCATTCCCATGCGGGAAATTACGCGTCCTGATCTTGCGGGTGAATTGTCCGGTTTAATGTGGCCACCATTGGCACGACAAATTTTCCCGAGAGATGCGTTAATTATAGATTTAAGAACGATTCGAGTGGGCGATCGAATTTATACGCCGTTATTTATCGATTTATTTCCTCAAGACATTAAGCCTTTTATGCATTTATTTTCTCGAGTGTTAGCGACTCATGTTCCATGGCGCATGTCTTTTTTAATAGAAAGCGGTGGGCTAGCGTCCTTAAAGTTTAGATCCGCTATGGCTTCAGTATTGGCGTGGACAGCAGCCCAAAATGCATTGGTGCATGATGCCACCAAAATGTTGACCGATATTGAAAATAATTCAGATGATGCGGTGGTTAAATTACAAGTGAGCTTTGCTACATGGGCACCAGAAAATAATATTCGATTGTTGCGTACGAGAGCAGCTGAACTTGCTAAAGCTATTGAAGGTTGGGGAACTTGTGAAGTCTCTGAAGTATCAGGTGATGTGTTTGCTGGTATTGCATCCAGTTTATTAGGTTTTAGTGCAATGAGTGTCGCAACGCCTTCTGTTGCACCCTTATCAGATGTGGTTTATATGTTGCCGTTTACACGACCCGCATCCGCATGGCAGGTCGGTGCTGTATTATTGCGTTCCCCGGATGGAAAACCTTGGCCGTATCAACCTGGTTCGGTGCAGCAAACGACATGGATTGATTTAATGTATGCACGACCCGGTTCAGGTAAATCCGTATTATCGAATGCGATTAATTTGGCATTATGTTTATCCGGTGGAATTCAACGACTACCTCGGATTGCTATTATCGATATAGGCCCTTCGAGCAGCGGACTCATTTCTTTATTAAAAGAAGCACTTCCCCCCGAAACTAAACATTACGCCGCTTACTATCGTCTGCGCATGACATCCGATTATTGTATTAATCCGTTTGACACACAATTAGGCTCTCGTTTTCCAACAGCACAAGAACGCGGTTTTTTAGTCAATTTTATTACCTTGTTAGCAACACCTTTTGGTGCAGAAAGACCTTATGATGGTGTGTCAGATATGGCAGGGTTAGTGGTTGATGAGTTATATAAATTTCTTAATGACGATAGCAAGCCCCATTTATACTCAAAGGGAATAGAACCACTGATCGATGATATTTTATCTGAAATCAGTTTTGTGATGGATGATAGAACGACATGGTGGGAAGTCACAGATGCCTTATTTTTAGCGGGATTTCATCATCAAGCCATGTTAGCGCAACGTTTTGCTATGCCATTATTGCCTGATATCACTGGCATTTGTCGAACTCAAGTGGTAGAAGATCTCTATGGGCAGGTGAAGGCGCCAACGGGTGAACCACTGATTCAAGCATTTGGTCGAATGATCTCAAGTGCCGTACGTGAATATCCTATTTTGTCTGGCATCACCCAATTTGATATTGGTGATGCCAGAGTGGTTTCTCTCGATTTAGATGAAGTCGCAAAGAGCGGCGGCGATGCAGCAGAACGTCAAACCGCTGTGATGTATATGCTGGCTCGTTATGTGTTGGCACGACATTATTACTTAACCGATGATGTGTTGACGGATTTTCCAGATGTATATAAAGAATTTCATCGAATCCGCATTGGGGAGATTCGAGAAGATCCCAAGCGCATTGTGTATGATGAGTTTCATCGAACATCAAAAGCCAGAGCAGTACGTGATCAAGTTATTTTAGATATGCGCGAAGGACGAAAATGGAATGTGCAGATCGCTCTCATCTCTCAATCGCTCGATGATTTTGACCCTGTGATGGTAGAATTTGCCACATCCATTTTTATTATGGATGCAGGCCCAGAGCAAGCGGTTAAGCGATCAACAGAAGTATTTGGTTTATCAGAAACCGCGCGTGTTGCATTGAAAACCAGAGTGCATGGTCCTCGGGAAGGAGGTGCTACTTTCCTGGCTCAGTTTGCGACAAAAACAGGTATTAATACCCAATTGTTAACGAATACGTTAGGTCCTGTTGAACTCTGGGCATTTAGTACCACAGCAGAGGATGCGCGCATTCGTAATACATTATATGAAAAAATAGGTCCGACCGAAGCACGCCGAGTATTAGCCAATATTTTTCCCTCAGGTTCTATTAAGTCGCTCGTTGAATCACGCTTAGCAGCCTTAAAACAACAAAAAGGGCTCATCGAAGAAGTGAGCGATTTAGGCATTGTCGATCAGTTAGTCGAAGAAATAGTAGAAGCCTATGCACACAATCCCGATGTAAAAACACTACCCAAGTCATGACTGGGGATTCATATTAGATTAAGGCAAGCCTCATTCGGAACTTTTTAAGATACCGGTCGATGGTTCAGAAGTCGAATCTAAAAAAAACCTTAAATGCGAGAGCTGAACATTAATTTTTTAACGCGAATTCCGGATAAGCTCAATGCTATTCCTGTCATGCCAGCATGCTTTTAGCTGGCATCCAGTGCCATATTAGATGAATCAATATCTAATTTTGGTTTTTTATCATGATGAGTAAAAGCTATTAACGCGAATTCCGGATAAGCTCAATGCTATTCCTGTCATGCCAGCATGCTTTTAGCTGGCATCCAGTGCCATATTAGATGAATCAATATCTAATTTTGGTTTTTTATCATGATGAGTAAAAGC
>JAKBCU010000013.1 GCA_021807565.1 Pseudomonadota bacterium
TTAAAATTTGTTGAAAAACGGTATCTTTTATCATCGTCCTTGAGCCTAAATCGCAAGTTTAGGGTGCTAATTTTAGCGCTTTCTCAAGGACGTTCAATATCTATACCGATTTACCGGATGACAGTGCAACGGCTCTTTACCTCCTCCACTTAATATTGCATCCTAAGCTAGGAAATTGTGCATCAGGGATGGGTTGATGATCCAGTAGCGCATCAAGCGCAGTGCATATATCTTTCCCAGTGGCTGGTTTACCATTGCCGAGCGTACTGTCATCAAAGCGTCCACGATAAACACACAATAATGCTTGATCAAAAATATAAAAGTCAGGTGTACAGGCAGCGTGATAAGCCTTGGCTACTGTCTGAGATTCATCATACAAATAGGGAAACGTATAGCCATGAATGAGCGCTTCTTGCTGCATGCATTCAGGACTATCGGCAGGATAGGTTTCAACATTGTTTGAGTTAATGGCTACAAAAGAAATGTGTTTTGCTTGATATTTTTTTGCTATTTCTATCAATTTGGTTTGAATATGTTTCACATAAGGGCAATGATTGCAAAGAAACATAATTACTGTTGCACGATTGGATTTGATTTGTCCCAATGAAAGCGTGGTGTTGGAGCAAGCATCCCATAATTCGAAATGAGGTGCTTTAGTGCCCAAAGGCAGCATCGTTGAAAGGGTTTGGACCATCTGCTTTGTTTCCTTATCTTATCCTAAATTAGGCTTATCGTTATAAAATCGCTTGTATTGTAGACCGGATCGGGTATTCTAACCAGCTCCCCTAACAGATGATTGAGATTTTTTCTATTATTAGACACACAAACAAACAAAAAAGGAGGCTTTATGGCAAAGCGATTTGTTGTTAAACGACTTGTTTTACTCCTCTCTCTCTCTGGTCTAGTGAGCATTCATCATCCTGTTATGGCATCCGCTTTTCAATTATGGGAATTAGATGCCGTGAGCGTAGGCGATTATCATGCAGGTCATGCCGCGATTGCTGATGATGCAAGCACTTCTTTTACTAATCCTGCAGGTCTTATTCGGATCAAAAATCAAGAAATCATTGCGGGTGGTTCTGCCATTTATACTCGTTTTAAAGTAAACGGTAATGTACAAGTCAACAATACATTTAATGACATCATTGGAACGCCACAATCGGCCATTGCACAAGGTGGAGGTTTTAATTTCGTGCCTTTTGGGCATTATGCTTTTCCTGTAAACAATAAATTGACCTTAGGTCTCAGTATCCTTGTTCCATTTGGCTTGCAAACGAATTATGGGGATAAATCAGCCATTCGTTACAGTGCTATGTTGTCGTCAATTAAAGTCATTGATTATGCGCCAGCGATGGGTGTTGCTGTCAATCAAAGGCTGTCGTTGGGTCTTGGTTTAGATGTACAACAGATGAATGGTGAATTCACTCAAATGACGACGTCTGATGCCTCTACTCAAGATACCGACACGTTAAGTCATAATAAGGGTTCAGATACCGCCTATGGCTATCATTGGGGTGTGTTATACCAATTTTCTCCAAAAACGCGTGCTGGGTTAACCTATCACTCCCAAGTAGTACATCATTTAACAGGGGATAGCACTTATACGGGATTTTTAGCGGAAGCTTTTGATGTATTACCCTCTGATCAGTTAAGTGTAAAAATCGCATTGCCACCGATCACCAGTGTCAGTTTATTTCATGAATTCAATCCTAAATGGGATATGATGGCGAGCATCAGTTATATTCAGTGGAACGTGATTCAAGATCTCATTTTAAATAATACAGCCGGTATATTGGCAAATGAGGGAACGAATACATTGCCGGTTGTGATTCATGCGGGTTATCACAATACCTGGAATTATACAGTCGGTGCCAATTATCATGTGAATTCGCAATGGTTATTCAGAGCAGGTTTAGGCTACGATCAAACGCCAACCACTAACCAGTATAGAAATTTACAATTGCCTGATAGTGATCGCATTGCTTTAGCAATCGGTGCGCATTTTCAAATGAACAAAAAATTCGGCTTAGATGCAGGTTGGACACACATTATTGCGATGAATACAGCGATTCATCATGTTCCACAAACGTTGGGTGATGAAATGGTTGTAACGAATGGTAACATTTCAGCAAATGCCAATGTCTATGCATTACAGCTACGATGGGATATTGCTTAAGATGAGTAAAGTTAAATCGCAAAAAGGCGATTCGTTAGTCGCCTTTTTAAACACAACAGATCAGCTTGAATAACCAACTGTGACAATAGAACCTGACTCCGTATTTTCAGCGGTAATCACGTATTTATTGTCCAGTCTTTGAGTGATGGTCACATGCGCATTACTTAAGTCCATTTGCAATACAGCCTGTGGTGTGCCGCTGCAGTTGTTCGATGGATACAGGGTTGCTTCACAAAAACCGCTTGTTTTAAGACAAATCGTTTTTGCTAAAGCAAGCGGGGTATCAAGCCTACTATGCGGCGCAGTGGATTTGGGTGCGCATCCGCGATGGGTAATATAAACGGAAGAATAGTCATCTGTGTTATTTACCGTAGTCAGAACTAAACTAGCCGCATTTACAGTATAAGGGTTGCTTAGCACGACTAGAATCGATCCTGTCAATAACGTTTTTTGATACATAGTTATCTCCATTGTTCATTTGAAACAGCCACACTATAGGCAGAATTGAAAACTTCCTGCAATTTATTTTAAAATTTATTTTCAGTGACATGCACTTTATCATCCATTGATCTTGCTCCTTCTTCCCTTGGAGGGTTGGTAGAAAAGATTGTGGTCGATGATCTAACAAACTGATAAGCTGATCGCTCACGTTGCCGTACAGCCTGTAGTAACCGATTATCAATCGATTGTTTTTTTACAACGGCGTTTTCTTGCGCTGCAAAAGCAGATGTAGCTTGTGTTTGTGTCTCAGCGATTTGATTAAAAGGAACCAGAGCCAAGTCATCGTAAAACGGATAGTTAGATTTAATCGCATCAAGTTGTTCAGTAATGAGTTTCGGAGAAAGTAACGTAAAGGTTGAAGAGATTGGTGATTGTATATTATTTATAAAGAAATAATCAGATGGAAAAGGAGAAGCAGTACCATCTTTACTAGGAACGAATGAATGCTTTTCCTCATTATTATTCTTATAACTAACTGCTATAGAAGTGGGTTGAGTCACGGATACTCTAAATAAACAGCCGGCAGGAATGTGATTATTAGCTTGACGGTGCATAAAGGATAGGGACTCACCTCTATCCATGAGCCTGACATGACCGGTTAAAAACAGAGTGGAAAGTGGTCTTAAGCTCGTCAGTAAACTACAAAAATGGGTTGCCAAACACTGTAATTGAATCTCAAACGCTGCTTGAGAGGTCAAGTCGAGAGGACCATTATTAGCGCTATTTGTTAAATAAGTATCAACTAAATGTTCAATACATTCTTTATCTTTTAGCCGTATGTCGGTTAAGCTTAAATTTCTACACAAGGTTAAGACTAAGAAGCTTTTTATTTTTAGTTTCTCAATTGACCTTTGTTCTGATAGTGCTATCGATGTTAAAACGGAAAACCACCGATCAAAGTTTGGTTTAAAAAAATCTTTTGGAACAAGCGATGTGACATTAGTTGTTTCATTTAGAGTGGCAAAGTAAACGGGTAACCCAGCTGCTTCATAAGTATTTTTTTGATCTTGGATAGGAAAAATCTGGTTGCTTTGTTTCACTAGATCGTTAAAATCTTGTGCTGCAAAATAACCTAAATCAAGTGACAAGTCGCGAGTGTTGTCTTGGAAGATACGAGTTAATAGCGTAATAGCAGATTTCTTTTGCATCCAAGATTCGTTGCTGTTAGTGGCTGGCAATTTGGATGCAAGCAATGTATTAAACATCTTCATGGCTTCTTTATAATAATCGGCACTTTTCTGTTTTAACCATTCTTTTGCTTGCTGTAACGCATCTTCTTTTTCTTGATTTGATAGATAAGCTGCAATAGCGGTTTTCCATGATATTTGCACGAAGAGTTCGAGTAAGTTGGTAGGATTAAATGGAATCTGTATTTTGTCATAGAGTAGACAGGTGGTAGATACTTTATCCATCCAAGAAAGTGATATCGCCTTTTCCATTATCGAATGAATAAAACACTTTTTTTGATTGTCAGTGAGTGGATGGCAACTATTCCATAAGAGAATGATGCGGTCACGTTCCTTTTCATTTCCTAATGCTATTTGATTCGCTATTTCATCACTCCACGTTATTTCGGCTTGTGCAGGGTGCTTCGCTATTATTTTATTTAATACCTCAGCTTGAGCAGTAATGGCATTTAACATGGACTTATCTGCTGCTTCGTGAAATGATTTAATCTGCATTTTTCGAGCAGGGTAATGGCTAAGGTGTTCTTGAGATGTTAAATAATTTTCCGTATAAGTTAAAAAACGCTTGAAATGGGCTATAGAATGCAGAATATCCTCATGTTTATTATTCAGATTTTGAATGCTTTCTTTATGGGCAGCCCGCCATTTTAATATAGGAGGAATAACTTTTTGTTCAAACGAATATTGCACATCTCTGGCAATTTGAGTTTGTAACCGAGTGATGATATCATCTAGCGAATCATTTGCAGCCAATAAGGCAGGGTTGGTTGAATGCATTAACTCCTCTTGCCAAAAGGCGATTTTGGAGAGTGTTTTTTCTTGTTGAACACGCCATATCTGTATAAGCGTATCGGGCACAGGATTACTCCTCTTGATGGTGTCAAAAAGAAGTAATGTTCTTCTGATTTCGTTAGAGACTAGCAAGTCATAACTTGCATATTGATAGGATAAATCCGCTTGCTTTTCACGAAAATAAAGCGCTTCTTGGCTATTGTTGACAGCTGACTCCATGCCTTCTTGTTGTAAAAGGATAGCGCCTGGTTTTCTAAAACGATTAACGAGTTGGTTGCTAGCAGGGTTTAGGAATATTTTCTCATAACCCTCTTTTATAATATTGTCGGTGGATAGACTTTCAAACACAGCGCCTATGGTTTGGTTGAATAGGGATTCAATGTCACTATATTGACGTACATTGGATGATAAGTGAGGAATTTTATCCGATAAATGTGAATAAAGAAGAGGAATGTTAATATCGATAATAAACTGTTGATAACGCATCTCATTCATTTTGTATTCATTTAAGTTACGTTCATAGTCTTGACGTTCAGTAGGGGTACAGGACTCTGGCAGCGGTTCGATCCCGCCATTTAGAAAAGTAGTAAAAAAAGCATAAATTGCTTTTTGTGTTTGTTGATCAGCAAGATCAATTTGTGTAATAAGATAACGTCCTATTTCATCTGGAATAGATTGAAAATCAGCGATGGTTGGCTCCTCAGCCAGTGCTTGTTGTGTTGCTAATCGATCCACTTCTTCTGCAGATTCAATATTCGTTAAACGGGTAATAGCCACATGACTGGCCATTTTAAATACTATTCTACCCAGTGTTCCGCCCAGACAAGAAGGTCTATCGTTGTTTTTATCCTTTTCCCAATCAGGCAGATCACTATTATGTTCTCTTCTAATGTCAAACAAATTAAAAACAAAATTTTGTTCAATCATCTCATTAATGAGTTGTTTCTTTTTCTGTGCTCGTGTCACCGGATCAGGTAGCGTGTTGAGCATGCGTTCATATTGGGGACGTAAGACAGCTTGTGTATCCGTTGCAGCAAGCCAAACATAAGCTAAATATTCTTGCAAATTAATAGCGTGAACGATAGGTACCGTAGCCGCTCGTGTACGGTTATCACCTAAATAAAAATAACTTTCTCCAGTAGAAGAACGCGGTAATGTAAACAACCGCAGGGCGACTTGATGTTGCCAAATGTAATCGGAATCGGGTTTTGGTTTTTTTTCTTCATCGGCTATAGCTCCCCGCAAGAATTGTTGTATTTCATTGAAAATACCTGGAATTCGACCTCGGCTCTCAAACTGATTGCGATACCGTGTCTGTAACCGGCTATACATTGTGCGAACAAAAGGAAGAGCTGAACTTGAAATCATCGAAGATTCTCTGCCACCCCATGATGCTTCTTTTATTTCAGCTTCCTGTTTTTTTTCATCCTGTTCATTGTTTTTTTGATTGGCGTTTTCGATACTCTTGCATGTAACGGTGGTGGTCAGCTGGGTAAGTAATGCATCAATTTGAGGGTTTCTTAGCATAAAAACGAACCTTAAATAATAATTATGAGTTTATAATTCACAAAATAATACAGAGAGAAAGAAATTAAGTCAAAAGAAAATTTATCATTACATTCTGTTTATGAGTCATGAAAAAACTGTACAGAATGTGATATCAATAAACCCAATTTAGTACGTCGCCATAAAATATCTTCTGTGGTTTTTGCCCATTCGTGAGTGATTAGATAGTTTACTTCATGTTCGAACAAATCCGAACCGAATGATTTTCCAAGATCGCTTATGGAATGGATGTTTTTTAACAAAGTGTAAGCATCACTACCATAGCTTTTAGCATAGCGATAGGCTAGGTCTTCAGGCAACCATGGTTTATTTCGGAGCAATGTTTGATAAAAATCAATGAAGTTGTTTTGATGTAAGCGGCCTCCCGGAAGAAAGGTATGCGCTGTCCAAGCCGGTTTCATTTTTGGGAAAAAAGAGTTGAGTTGCTGCATTGCCTCTTCTGCCAGTATTCGATGCGTTGTCAGTTTTCCGCCAATGATGGTGAGTATTGGCAGTGTATTTTCAATAGTTAAATCGAGTTTATGTTCCCGAGTCAGGGTGGATACGTTTTCGGCAGGGTGATCTTGCAAACAACGTACGCCTGAGAACATCCAAATAATATCCTGTGGAGATATTTTTTTGATAAAATAAAAATTGATTAACGAACACAAGTAATCTATGTCGTCTTTTCCGACTTGAAGATTATCTAAATGGGTTGTCAGAGTGTGATCGGTTGTCCCTATCAGTGTAAACTGTCGTTGAAAAGGAATGGTAAAAATAATTCTTCCATCTTGATTTTGTAAAATATAAGCGTGGTTCTCAGAATATAATTTTTTAGTTACAATATGACTGCCTTGCACTAATTGAATAGGAAATTGTTTGTGTGGATTAATTTTTTTTTGAACTTCATTAATCCATGGTCCCGCGGCATTGACTAGCACTTTTGCATAACAATACGATATTTTTTTTGAAAACGTGTCTCTTAATTCTATTTTCCAGTAGTTCATTTCACGCGTTGTGCCAACAAATTCGGTATAATTTAAAATGGTTGCGCCCTGCTCACTAGCGCTTTTAGCGTTGGCAATGACTAAACGAGAATCATCAGTCAGACAATCATAATATGAAAACCCAGTGTTAAATTGTGCTTGAAGAATGTGTTTCTTTAAATGAAGCGAGCGGGATCTAGGTAACAAAGTTCTTTTTGCCAAGTGGTCATATAGAAATAAACCGATTCGAATTAGCCATTTTGCACGCAAATGTTTTTCATAGGGCAATATAAATTGAAGTGGTTGAATCAAATGAGGCGCTCTTTTCATTAAGATTTCGCGTTCACGCAAGGCTTTTCTTACCATAGTAAATTCATACTGTTCTAAATAGCGTAAACCACCATGAATTAATTTACTGCTGGCTGAAGAGGTAGCACCACCGAGATCCCCTTTATCACATAAAGTAACCGATAAGCCTCTACCCGCTGCATCAGCAGCAATAGCAGCACCATTGATGCCGCCTCCGATGATAAATAGGTCTACCGCATTTTCCATACTATCTCTATGATGCATTACCAAGGTTGGAAACAGGCTATGGCGCGCGTACTGCTTTAACAACCCAATTAAGCTGTTGTCAATACATTGCGATAATTCGCTAATTGTATTTGCGTTAGCATAAACACACCGCCACCACCACGTTGAAACTCTATCCAGGTGAAAGGGATTTCTGGAAATTTTTCACTTAACGCCACTTCACTATTACCTACTTCGACCACTAAAATGCCGTGAGTATTTAAGTAACGTTGTGCTTGCTGTAAGATTTTTAAAACGATGTCTAAGCCTTCTTTACCGGCTTCCAATCCTATAGCAGGTTCATGGCGATACTCTTTAGGTAATGCAGCCATATCGATGGCATCCACATACGGTGGATTGCTGACAATGATATCGTATTTTTTTTCAGGCAGGCCATCTAATAGATTAGATTGATAGAGATGCACTTGATTTTCTGCTTCATGTCGTGACACATTGAGTTTGGCGACTGCCAGTGCGTCAGCAGAAATATCGACAGCATCTACTTGTGCATAGGGAAATGATTTTGCACAAGTAATAGCAATGCAACCGCTTCCAGTGCATAAATCGAGAATGGTATCAATGGCGTCTGGTTCAACCCAGGGTTGAAATTGAGTTTCAATCAGCTCGGCAATAGGAGAACGTGGAATGAGCACGCGTTCATCGACATAAAATGACAAACCAGCAAACCAGGCTTCATGGGTTACATAGGGAACGGGTATTCTATTTACAATACGTTTTTGCAGCAATTCGAGTATCTGATGTTTTTCTTCCAATGTTAAACGAGCATCTAATACGTGCGTTGCCGTATCGAGAGGTAAATGTAATGCATGCATCACTAAAGCAACCGCTTCATCCCATGCATTATCTGTACCATGGCCATAATATAAACCTGCTTCATTAAAGCGGCTGGCTGCCCAACGTAAAAAATCACGGACGGTAATCAGTTCGTTAATAACATCAGTCATGGTGTATTCCTTATGCAATCTCCTAATCTATAAATAGTACTATGACGAATAGATAATAAGAATATCTATTTAACTTTTTTATAGTATTTGTTATTGTATGAGGCTGTGAAAATGGCCGTAAAAATTAAAATTTATTAGTCTATTCAAGAAGATGTATAGGGTGTAAAAAAGACGGGGGCTAGGTGCAACGATCTTATGGGGTTGTCATCACGGATTTGCAAGGTATTGAGCTCACTCGAGAGGAGTGTGAGCTCATAACGCATCCACACGTAGGCGGTATTATTTTATTTGGTCGTAATACCCAGTCAGCTGAACAAGTGCAACAACTTTGCCAAGCGATTCGTTCCGTCAACTCCACGCTGTTAATCACAATGGATCAAGAAGGTGGGCGAGTTCAACGTTTAACATCCGATGTCGTTAGGTTGCCTAGTATGGGAACAATAGGGGAATTGTACCCAACGTTACCGAATGCAGCAGTGGATTGGGCTTATCATGCGGGTTGGTTGATGTCTGCCGAATTGCTTTCTTTAGGGATCGATCTCAGTTTTGCTCCCGTACTTGATTTAGATAGAAAACTAAACACCGTTATTGGTAATCGAGCATTCCATATTCAGCCTCACATCGTGAGTGTGTTAGCCAATCATTTTATGCTTGGAATGCATGAGGCGGGTATGTCGGCAACAGGTAAACATTTTCCAGGTCATGGTGCCGTGGTCATGGATTCACATGTATCAATGCCGGTAGATCATCGAACATTGGATTTGATTTACCAAGAAGACATGCAACCCTTTATTCAACTGATTTCGGCTAAAATTGATGCTATGATGCCAGCCCATATTCTTTTTCCTAAGGTGGATGATGAACCTGTCTGCTTTTCAAAAAAATGGTTGCAGAACATTTTGCGTCAGCAATTGCATTTTTCGGGAATCGTCTTTAGTGATGATTTGAATATGGAAGGTGCGGTGATGGGCGGTGTTTATTCAGAACGTGCGGAACGAGCATTGCAAGCTGGGTGTGATATGGTGTTAATGTGTAATAATCGAGTGGGTGCTATTCAAATCCTAGAACAGTTACCTAGAACCTATCGGCTATCTGCTGAAAAATATCATCAATTAAAAGGCAAAAATAAGCTAACATTATCCGAGTTACATCAATCTTCAATATGGAAAATGCATCACCAATCATTTATTCACTATGGAAAATATCATGAAAACCACTAGTCAACTTCAAGAAGTCCTTGAAAAAGCAGAATGTCTTTATAATTCAATAGAAATTCAAACAGCACTAGACCAAATGGCAAATCAGATTACTCGGCAATTAAAAGGTAAAAATCCTTTGGTATTGTGTGTCATGATCGGTGCGCTTGTACCGACAGGACATCTATTAACACGGCTGCATTTTCCATTAGAAGTCGATTACATTCATGCGACGCGTTATCAAAGCACGACACGCGGTGGTGATTTGCACTGGTTAGTCGAACCACGTCAATCATTAAAAGATCGAACGATATTAGTCATCGATGATATTATGGACGGTGGTTTAACCATTATGGCCATTGTGGATTATTGCAAGCAAGCGGGCGCAAAAGCAGTATACTCAGCGGTGATGGTAAATAAAATAAGACAAAGAGAACCCGGGGTGGATATTGAGCCTGATTTTATTGGAGTCAATACGGAAGATCGTTATTTAGTGGGTTTTGGCCTAGACTATCATGAATATTTTCGCAATGTACCTGGTATTTATGCCATAGCAAAAGAACACCAGTAATACTCTATTAGTCTCAAAGCAACAGAAGGAAGTGAATCATGGGATGGGTTTGGACAGCTGTATGGTTTGTCAGTTTTATCACGTTATTCTATCATCGAGCATCTAAGGCCGTGTGGACAACCGCATGGGTTGTTTTACTGCTGCTCTGGTCTAAATTAAGTCATGCCTCGATGGTTGAGTTAACGCTGGGTTGGTTGTTATTTTTGATTGTATTTTTTCCCTTGTATGTTGTCGCGTTTCGACAAAAATTTATTTCACAACCACTATTACGTTTCTATCGCAACGTGATGCCAACCATGTCTCGAACTGAACGCGAAGCGTTAGCTGCAGGTACTGTCGGATGGGAAGGCGATTTATTTTCTGGCAGTCCAAACTGGAATAAATTGCTCAGCACTCCCAAGCCAAGTTTAACACAAGAAGAACAGCGTTTTATTGATGGTCCAGTCAAAATACTGTGTAGCATGATTGATGATTGGAAAATCACGCATGAACTGGCGGATCTTCCACCTGAAATTTGGCAATTTTTAAAAGACGAAGGTTTTTTTGGTTTAATTATTCCTAAAGAATATGGCGGCAAACAATTTTCTGCATATGCGCATTCTCAAGTATTAATTATGGTATATGGAAAAAGTGTAACGGTTGCAACTACGATTGCAGTACCTAATTCATTAGGACCTGCTGAGTTGTTATTACATTATGGTACGCCTGAACAAAAACAATATTATTTACCTAATTTAGCATCTGGAAAAGAAGTACCCTGTTTTGCATTAACAGGACCTGACGCCGGTTCTGATGCAGGTGCGATGCAGGATAAAGGCGTGGTTTGTTGGGGAGAGTATCAGGGTAAGAAAGTATTAGGTATTCGTTTAAATTTCAATAAGCGTTATATTACATTAGCGCCCGTGGCGACGGTGATTGGGCTTGCTTTTAAACTGTATGATCCCGAACAGTTATTGGGTAACCAAGTCAATCTGGGTATTACCTGCGCATTAATTCCTAGAAACACAGCTGGAATGGATATTGGCCACCGTCATTTTCCGGTAAACATTGTTTTTCAAAATGGCCCTATTCACGGTAAAGATGTCTTTATTCCAGTGGATTGGATTATTGGTGGTCCCAACATGGCTGGGCAAGGATGGCGAATGCTCATGGAATGTCTAGCGGCTGGAAGGGCCATTTCTTTACCGGCAAGTTGTGTTGGTGGGGCCAAGATCGGTGCTTATACTGTCGGCGCCTATGCAAGAGTGAGGCGCCAATTTAAGACACCAATAGGCTATTTTGAAGGTATTGAAGAAGCCTTAGCGCGTATTGGTGGTTATACCTATTTAGCGGATGCGACACGTATCTTGACTGTTTCTTTAATTGATACAGGACATAAACCAGCAGTGGCTTCTGCCATTACGAAATACCATGTCACTGAATTAGGAAGAATGATTGCAGGCGATATTATGGATGTGTTGGGAGGTAAAGGGATTTGTTTAGGTCCTCATAATTTATCAGGTCGTTTTTATGAGTCTGTTCCAATTGCCATCACGGTTGAAGGGGCAAATATTTTAACACGCAGCATGATTATTTTTGGCCAAGGAGCGATGCGTTGCCATCCTTATATCTTTGCTGAATTCGAAGCAGCGAGCAATCAAAATGTTCAACAAGGGCTGTTACAATTTGACAAAGCCTTATTTGGTCATATTGCCTATACTCTCAGTAATGTGGTGAGAAGTTTAGTACTGGGGTTCACTAGCGGACGCATTGTTAAAACACCGCCTGAAAAAACAAAAAAATATTTTCAACAAGCAACGCGTTTTAGCGCTGCTTTTGCCTTGATTGCCGATATTTCCCTACTCGTGATGGGCGGTTCATTGAAACGCAGAGAAAGTATTTCTGCAAGACTAGGTGATATTTTAAGTTATTTATATTTAATGTCAGCTGTGTTAAAGCATTATCATGATCAAGGGAAAAAAGAGGATGATTTGCCTATAGTGCGCTGGGTGAGTTTGACCTATTTATATCAAATTCAAGAAAAATTGACAGAACTATTAAAAAATTATCCTAATCGTTGGATAAGTTATCTGTTGAAAGTATGTATTTTTCCATTGGGAAGGCATTTTACTAAAGCCGACGACAAGCTGGGACGTAAAGTAGCGAAATTGTTAGTGGCACCCACTCCATCACGTCAACGTTTAACGGAAGGTGCTTTTGTGGATCGAGTGCCAGGTAATTTACCTGCTGATTATGAAAATGCTTTATTACTAGCGATTGCAGTGGAACCCATAGAACAGATTTTGAAAACGGCTCTTCATGATAAAGTCATAGAAGGAGATACTCTCATAGAACAAGCTAGGGTTGCTTTTTCTAAGCAACTTATTTCAAAAACACAGCTCGATATTGTTTTGCAATCGGAGGAGGCAAGGTATAAAGTGATTTCAGTTGATGATTTCTTATCAGATGAACTAACGCATATACCTCCAAAAACTAATATATATGCAAATCCTGAACGAACAAAATAAGTTAAAGAAAATAGGACTTTTGTATCTCACAATCTTAACAGTTTTTTTTGTTTTATGTGAAATCAGCGTTTTTTTTGAAAGTAGCGGCTTGTATCTTGGTGATGTTAAATTGGTTTCCAATCATCTTGATATCCCTGGCAGGGTTATTCCGGGGATTGTATTTTTTATTCTGATACAAGTTATGCTTCATCTGAGTTTGATTGTATTTGTTTGGTGGTTGACGCGGCTCATTTGTTCTACGGGGAAGGTTACATTTATCTCTACGGATCAACTCTGTATCGGGTTGTGGTTTGTTGTTGTAATAAATATCGTATTGGCAAATTGTTTCCTGTATCCCAATTCTAAATTTTCTGGATGGATGTTTTTTTTAAAAAATCCTTTTTTATTAAAAATATGTCTCGCTATTTTTTCATTCCCATTATGTCTCGCTGGATGCTTAGCGCTCTATGGAATATATCGTATTATTTCGCAAAAAATAAAAATAACACTAGTCACAACCATGGCCGCATTGTTCATTTTAATAGCAACGATAGGTATCCGTCAATCAGTTGTTCCTGTCGATGCTGCAACGTCTCAATTACCTAATATCATTTTGATTGGAGTAGATTCCTTACGGCCTGATTTTTTAAGTTATTTTGGTTATAAAAAACTATCCCCTCATCTCGATTATTTTTTAAAAGGCGCTACTGTCTTTACTGACGCTTATTCGGTATTAGCGCGTACGTATCCATCATGGGTCAGCATTTTAACAGGCGAATATCCTAAAAAGACGGGTGTACGAACGAATCTTGAAAATCAAACTCGGTTGAATACCACTGAAATGTTGCCAGCTATTCTGCAACAACAGGGTTACCAAACTGTATTTGCTACGGATGAAACTCGTTTTAGTAATATTGATAACCATTTTGGTTTTGATCAAGTGATTACTCCTCCTATTGGATTTAATGATTTTTTATTAGGTACATTGAATGATTTTCCTTTGTCGAATTTATTGCTTAATACGAGAGTGGGAAAATATATTTTTCCCTATAGTTATGGTAATCGTGCTGTCTATACAACATATAATCCGGATAGTTTTTTACAATTAGTCGCTCCAGTTTTATCACAACCCAGAACAAAACCTATGTTCTTAACGATTCATTTTTGTTTGCCGCATTATCCCTATGGTTGGAGTCACTTGCCATTAGGCAAAATTAGCCTTCATCATTATCAAGCGGCTGTTGTCAGAGCCGATCGACAACTGGGTGATTTTATGGCGCTTCTTAAAAAAAATAGATTGTTAGAACATAGTGTAGTGATTGTATTATCCGATCACGGTGAAGCAGTTGAAATGGCCGGTGATAGGGTGACAGAGGCTCAGTTTTTTATTGCTGGAAAAGATAACACACAAAACACTATCCCACATTTTTTTCCACCTAGCAGTGCTCATGAGACTATTAATCAATCGGGTGGTCATGGTACGGATATTTTAAGTTTATCTCAGAATCATACTGTACTGGCATTCCGTACATTTGGAATGGAATCTAATCAAAAAAATTCTGTTACTGGTTTGGTTACCTTAATGGATATTAAGCCAACTTTATTAGAATTACTCCATATCCAGACAGAAAATGGAAGTGGCCATTCTTTACTGGGCGTTGTGTTTGGTAAAACGAAACAGGTTCCTCTGCAAGACCACGTATTCTTTGAGAGTGACTTTTCTCCAGAAGCGATTCGTTCAGTTCATCCGGAAACGCGAAAAGTATTATTTGAGGGAATAGATTATTTTCAAATTGATCCAAAAACCGCGCGTATCGTCGTAAAAAATAGTATGTTACATCTGATTATTTCAAGCAAACAATATGCGAATCGTCACGGAAATTGGATGTTAGCGCTTTATCCTCAAAATAAACATCAGATGATGCCTGTTTTGGTAAATCTTAAAACGAAGCAATGGACGAATGATTTGCGAACGGTTTTTGCAAAACAATCACCAGCGGCACTGATGTTGGCGCAGCTTAAGCTATTTTATGGCGATGATATTACTGAAGTGATGAACAGTATTCATCACCGTAGCAGCTAGTTTATTCGCTTCTTTGGTTGATGGATACATAGTCTCTTTCGACTGAACCCGTATAGAGTTGTCTTGGTCTGCTTAAGCGATAAGGGCTGCTAATCATTTCGTTCCAGTGAGCAATCCAGCCTATGGTTCTCGCTAATGCAAAAATCACTGTGAACATGTTAATAGGAATGCCGATAGCGCTTAATGTGATACCAGAATAAAAATCCACATTAGGGTACAGTTTCCGTTCTACAAAATAACTGTCTTCTAAGGCAATTTTCTCTAATTCCATGGCAATTTTGAATAAGGGATTGTCATGTGCACCAACGGCTTCTAGCACCTCATAACACGTTTTTCGCATCACTTTTGCTCGTGGGTCATAATTTTTATAAACACGATGACCAAAGCCCATTAAGCGGAAAGGATCATTGGGATCTTTGGCTCTGGCAATGTATTTCGGGATACGAGAACTGTCTCCAATTTCATGCAACATATTCAATGCGGCTTCGTTAGCACCGCCATGTGCAGGTCCCCATAATGCAGCGATGCCTGCTGAGATACAGGCAAAGGGATTGGCGCCCGTCGAACCTGCTAATCTGACGGTAGAAGTCGAGGCGTTTTGCTCGTGATCTGCATGTAAGGTCAAAATTTGATCGAGTGCACGCACTAAGATGGGATTAGGTTTCGTTTCTTCACAAGGTGTACTAAACATCATATGTAAAAAGTTTTCGGCATAGGACATATGGTTTTGTGGCGGCATAAAAGGCTGGCCAACGGAATACTTGTGACACATCGCGGCGATGGTAGGCATTTTGGCAATTAATCGAAACGCTGATACCACCCGATGTTCTGGATTTTTAATATCGAGGGTATCGTGATAGAAAGCAGAGAGCGCGCCTACTACACCCACCATGACAGCCATTGGATGAGCATCTCTACGAAACCCATTGAAAAAATTACGCATTTGTTCATGAACCATAGTATGACGATTGATGGCTTTACAAAATTCATCATATTGGATCTGATTGGGGAGTTCGCCGTTCAATAAAAGGTAACACACTTCAACAAAATTGGATTTCATGGCTAATTGGTCAATAGGGTAGCCACGATAAAGCAAGATACCTTTATCCCCATCAATAAAAGTAATTTTGGACTCACAAGCGGCAGTGGATAAAAAGCCGGGATCATACGTAAAATAGTCATTTTTAACAAGCGAACTGACATCAATGACGTCAGGGCCCAATGTTCCTTTTAGTATGTTTAAGTCAATCTGCTTCCCTGCAACCTTCAACGTTGCTTTATTATTCACCATAATGGACCTCCGTTTGTTGTTTCCACTATAGAAAAGCCACTCTCGTTTGTCAAATATCATGCATAATGTTTGCTTTGATTTATTATGCTAGCATATAATTCACATAGTATTTTTAACTGGAAGAGGGAATAGCTAGACTGTGAAAACTCAACGACCTAAGAATCTCAATCTATTAACCATCCGTTTCCCTATACCCGCCATCGTCTCCATATTACACCGAATTGCAGGCGTCGTCTTATTTTTATTGATTCCTATTTTGTTGTGGGTATTTCACCTCTCGCTTCAATCAAAACGAGGGTTTGATGCCGTTCATCATGTTGTTACAACCTCTTGGATGAAACTGTTTATTTGGCTTTGTTTCGCCGCTTTTTTCTATCATTTGGTAGCAGGTATTCGTCACCTATTAATGGATATACAACTTGGTGTTGAGCTTAAAAGCGGCAGAATGACAGCGATGTTAACGATGGTGATCTCTCTTTTATTTATTATCTTGGCAGGCATTTGGTTATGGTGAAATCAGTATTAGGTGTCAATCATCGGGGATTAACGGACTGGTTGATTCAGCGAATCAGTGCAGTCATTATGGCCGTGTATTCTATTGGATTAATCGGTTTTCTTATGCTGCATTCAGGCATCGGATACGATGACTGGCGAGGCTTATTTGCCCATTCTTGGGTGAAGATAGCAACGCTGTTATTTGTATTGGCTTTGTTATTTCATACATGGGTGGGTATGTGGACCATTGTTACAGATTATGTGAAATGCTATGTACTCCGTCTCACCTTGGAAGTGCTGTTGTTTTTAGCACTGGTGATTTGTTTTCTTGCGACCTGTTTGATTTTATGGGGTGTTTAATCAATGAATTTAGCTACGCATACTTTTGATGCGCTAATTGTCGGTGGTGGTGGTGCGGGTTTACGTGCTTCTATCGAGCTTGCTCAGTCAGGCTTGAATACAGCCGTTATTTCTAAGGTATTTCCTACACGGTCACACACTGTTTCGGCACAAGGTGGTATTAATGCTGCTTTGGGCAATACCGATGGTAATGACGATTGGCGTTGGCATATGTACGATACCGTGATGGGTTCTGATTTTTTGGGAGATCAAGAAGCAATTGAGTACATGTGCAAATATGCACCTGAATCCATTTACGAATTGGAGCATATGGGGTTACCTTTTTCTCGTAATCATGACGGCAAAATTTATCAAAGAGCATTTGGTGGGGCCACACGAAATTACGGTAGTGAACAAGCGCACCGTACATGTTGTGCAGCAGACCGAACCGGCCATGCGATGCTGCATACGCTCTATCAAAAAAATCTCCAAGCAAAGGCAACCTTTTTTAATGAATGGTTTGCTATCGATTTAGTGAAAACCATGGATGGTATTGCTGGTGTCATGGCAATGAGTATTGAAACAGGTGAAGTTGTCTTTTTCAAAGCAAGAGCAACTATCTTAGCGACCGGAGGAGCAGGCCGTATTTTTAAGACTACGACGAATGCGCATATTAATACAGGCGATGGATTTGGCATGGCATTGCGCGCAGGCCTTCCTTTGCAAGATATGGAGTTTTGGCAATTTCATCCCACTGGCATTTATGGTGCTGGAGTGCTGGTCACCGAAGGCAGTCGAGGGGAGGGAGGGTATTTAATTAATAAAGATGGTGAGCGTTATATGGAACGTTATGCGCCCCATCTAAAAGATCTATCCTGCCGTGACATTGTAGCGCGATCTTCTTTAATTGAAATCCGAGAAGGACGTGGTTGCGGTCCTAAGGGCGATTATGTCCTATTAAAACTCGATCATTTAGGTGAAGAAGTGATTAATGAAAGATTGCCCGGCATTCGTGACCTTTCTATGACATTTTCTGGTGTCGATCCTATTAAAGATCCTATTCCAGTCGTGCCGACGTGTCATTATATTATGGGTGGTATTCCGACCAATATTCATGGACAAGTTCTGACGATGGATGCAAAAGGCAAAGATCAAGTTGTTAAAGGCCTTTATGCAGCGGGTGAGTGCGCTTGTGTATCAGTGCACGGTGCTAACCGTTTGGGTGCAAACTCATTGCTTGATTTAGTTGTTTTTGGTCGAGCAGCGGGAAAGCATATCCAAGAAAGCGTGCGAGAGGGGTTGAGTTTTTCGGATCCCACGCAGACTGATCTTGATGTTGCATTGGAACGTTTAAATCGCTGGAATTCCAATCAGGATGGTGAGAGCATTGAAGAAATTCGCGTTGCTTTACAAGCTATCATGCAAGATGACTTTGGCGTATTTAGAACAGCCGAACATATGAGCGAAGGTTTTAAAAAACTTGAAGCATTACAAAAACGCTTAGAAAAGGCATCTATTAAAGATAAAAGCCAACACTTTAATACAACGCGTGTCGAAGCACTCGAGCTAGATAATTTGATGGCGACTGCTATTGCTACCGCCTACCTTGCCAATGAACGCACAGAAAGTCGCGGTGCTCATGCACGTTTTGATTATCCAGAACGTGATGATACGCATTGGTTGAAGCACTCAGTTTATTTTGCCAACGGTCGAATTGCATTTCGTCCTATTAATATGAAGCCGACTGAGATGGAACCCATTGAGCTTAAAGCAAGAGATCACTAAGGGGTATTTTATATGCGTTTTTCAATTTATCGATATTGTCCTGAAATAGGCAAGAAGCCCTACATGCAAGAGTTTGATCTCGATGTGGAAAAAAATAATTGCCACATGGTGCTTGATGCCTTGTTAGCTATTAAAAATACATTAGATGAGACCCTCACTTTTCGGCGTTCTTGTCGAGAAGGAGTGTGCGGCTCTGATGGTATGAATATTAACGGAAAAAATAGACTCGCTTGTACAACGCATCTTTCCGAATTACAAGAACCTATTATCATACGTCCTTTACCAGGATTACCTGTTTCCAGAGATTTAATTGTAGATATGACACAGTTTTATCAACAGTTTGAGAAAGTGAAGCCCTATCTACAGAACAATACACCCCCACCAGCAAAAGAGCGTTTGCAAACACCGGAGGAGCGCGCGACATTAGATGGCTTATACGAGTGTATATTATGCGCATGTTGTTCTACTTCATGCCCTTCATTCTGGTGGAACCCCGATAAATTCATTGGTCCTGCTGGCTTATTACAAGCCTATCGTTTTATTATTGACAGCCGTGATACGGAAGCAACCGAACGCTTAGCGGATTTGGCGGATCCATTTAGCGTATTTCGTTGTCGGGGAATTATGAATTGTATTGATGTGTGTCCAAAAGGGCTTAATCCAACCAAGGCAATTAATCATATTAAAGAACGACTCCTGGAAGAAGCAGTGTAAGGATATTGTGTTTGGAACGAGGATTGAATCGAAAAGACAGATTGACTAAAACAATCTGCTAAAGCGATTACTATTTTTTTTTTATTAAAATTGAATGGTTAAAAAATGAAAACAATATCACAACGGTCCATGCAAGATTTATGGGGAGATTCCTATCTTTCAGAAGGGAATGAGGCGTATCTTGAAAATTTATATGAAACCTATCTTCACTCTCCAGATGAAGTTGCACCTGAATGGCAACTTTATTTTAAAGAAATGGCAGCGGCAGAGAAAGGCGATATGTCGCATGAAGCAGTTCGTCGTTATTTTTCATGGCTTGCGAGAGAAACAGCAACATCAACCGGGTCACAACAACAGAATACCACCTCTATTCATGGGCAAGAAAAAGTTTTTCAACTTATTTCTGCCTATCGCGCGCATGGGCATTTACAAGCGAACATTGATCCACTCGGTCTTTATAAGGGATTTTCTAATCCTACACTGGAGTTAACCTATTATGGTTTTACCGATGCAGACCTTGATACGGTGTTTGATGTAGGTTCTTTTGCTGCATTGAAAAAAAGAACAGCGCCATTACGTGAGATTTTTCAGGCATTACGTGACATTTATTGCGGTTCAATAGGTGTTGAATATATGCATATCGAACAACAAGAAGAAGTCAACTGGTTGCAGCAAGCGTTAGAGCAATCAAATACTCTATTTAAACCGACTTCGGAAGAAAAACAACGAATTTTGCATCGATTAGTACAAGCAGAAGGATTAGAAAAATATATTGGATTAAAATATGTTGGCCAAAAGCGCTTTTCCCTTGAAGGTGGGGACAGTTTAGTCCCATTGTTGGATGTGATTGTCACTCATGGTGCAAACTATGGTACTAAAGAGATTGTGATTGGTATGGCACACCGAGGCCGACTTAACGTCCTAGTGAATATTTTAGGAAAAGAATCCGAAAAAGTATTTGCGGGATTTGAAGGCAAGGGAATACCTGAAACACATTCTGGTGATGTGAAATATCATATGGGTTACTCATCTGATGTCAAAACAGCATCCGGCCCCGTTCATTTAGCGCTTGCTTTTAATCCTTCACACTTGGAAATTGTGTCACCGGTAGTTCAAGGATCAGTGCGCGCCAGACAACGTAGACGTCGCGACACAGATCAAAAACAAGTGATGGCTGTGCAAATTCATGGAGATGCGGCTTTTGCAGGACAAGGTGTTGTCATGGAGACATTTAACATGTCTCAAACGCGCTGGTTTACCGTCGGTGGTTCAGTGCACATTGTGATTAATAATCAGGTTGGTTTTACAACGAGCAACCCGTTAGATGCGCGCTCTAGTATGTATTGCACTGATGTTGCAAAAATGGTTTCTCCTCCTATTTTTCATGTGAATGGTAATGACCCTGATGCGGTTTTTTTTGTAGGAAAATTGGCAGTGGAGTATCGTGAAAAATTCAAAAAAGATGTTGTGATTGATTTGGTATGTTATAGGCGTCATGGTCATAACGAAGCAGATGAGCCTTCTGCAACGCAGCCAATTATGTATCAAGTCATTAAAACATTGCCAACTCCAAGTGCTATGTATGCCAAGCAATTAATTGCTGAAGGGGTCATTGATCAGAAGACAGCAAAACAAATGGCAGACGATTATCGTCAGCTGCTAGATGAAGGTAAGAGTGTGGTCACATTAATGAATGAGCACTCGGCTTATGAATACAGCCATCATTGGCAACCTTTCATTCATAATGATTGGAAAACAGCGGCTAAGACAGCGGTACCTTTAAAAAAAATAACTGAATTAGCGGATAAAATGGATCAGTTTCCCGCCGACTTTATTTTTCAGGCGCAAGTGAAAAAGATGTTGGAAGCAAGACAAAAGATGACTGCTGGGGACATGCCGATTAATTGGGGATATGCTGAAAATATGGCTTATGCCACGTTACTAGATGAAGGGTACCCTATTCGATTATGTGGTGAAGATGTGGGTCGTGGTACGTTTGCACATCGACACGCCGTATTGCATCATCAACATACTGATGAAATCTATATTCCTCTCAGTCATTTATCGAAGAATCAAGCTCAAATCAATATTATTGATTCGCTGTTGTCAGAAGAAGCTGTTTTAGCGTTTGAATATGGCTATGCTTCAACCGAGCCAAATTATTTAGTGATTTGGGAAGCGCAGTTTGGTGACTTTGCCAACGGCGCTCAAGTCGTAATCGATCAATTTATTAGTTCTGGAGAACAAAAATGGAATCGATTATGCGGATTAATCATGCAATTACCACATGGTTATGAAGGTCAGGGTCCAGAACATTCATCCGCACGTTTAGAGCGATATTTACAATTATGTGCACAACAAAATATGCAAGTCTGCGTGCCGACAACACCTGCGCAAATGTTCCATCTATTACGGCGACAAATGATACGTCCTTATCGTAAACCTCTGGTGATCATGACGCCAAAAAGTTTGCTGCGACATCATTTAGCAGTATCATTGATGAGTGATTTAACGGATGGTGAATTTCAAGTAGTCATTCCAGAAATCGATCAGCTTGATTCTAAAAAAATCGATAAACTTATCGCCTGTTCCGGTAAAGTATATTATGATTTGCTCGAAAAACGTCGCGAACTGAAAAAGGATACGGTTGCTATTGTTAGAGTTGAGCAATTATATCCCTTTCCGGAAGAAGCATTTAAATCCATTCTCGCATCTTATAAACAAGTTAAGCGGGTTATTTGGTGTCAGGAAGAACCGCGCAATCAAGGCGCTTGGTACAGTATACAGCATCGTTTATTAGCTTGTTTAGAAGAGAAACAAAAACTGGGTTACGCAGGCAGAAAAGCTTCCGCGTCTCCTGCGGCGGGTTATCTCTCTATGCATTTGAAAGAGCAAGATGCACTCGTTACGCAAGCATTAACTGAAAATGAATGATATAACTTAATATTATTTTATGAAGGAAATATCCATGACAACCGAAGTGAAAGTTCCGGTGTTGCCTGAGTCTGTTGCTGATGCGACCATTGCAACGTGGCATAAAAAAGCAGGTGATTTTGTCAGTCGAGACGAAAATCTAGTCGACCTTGAAACAGACAAGGTCATGCTTGAAGTTCCAGCGCCCATTGATGGTATTTTGAAAGAGATTTTAAAACCCGCTGGCGAAGTCGTTCAAGCTAATCAAGTCGTTGCTGTGATTGAACCAGCAGATGCCCAGACAGCTCATTCCAAGAAATCATCAGACACTGAGGTTGATGCCGCCTCTACTGAATCAAAGGGTGCCAAAACCGAAATCTCACTGAGTCCTTCGGTGCGTCGAGTCGTGGCAGAGCATGAAATGGATGTTTCCCAAGTCAAAGGAACGGGGAAGGGCGGGCGTATTACCAAAGAAAATATTTTGGGTGCTTTGAATCAAAGCGCTGTTGCGATATCCCATTTAACATCGGGTATAGATAGCACAGCTCGAACGGAAAAACGCGTGCCAATGACTCGTATTCGTGCACGTATTGCCGAACGTTTATTGGAAGTAAAGCAAAACACTGCCATGTTAACGACATTTAATGAAGTTAACTTACAACAAATCATGGACCTGAGAAGTCGTTACAAAGATAAATTTGAAAAAATGCATCATGCACGTTTAGGTTTTATGTCATTTTTTGTGAAAGCAGCAGTTGAAGCATTGAAGCGTTATCCTGTCGTCAATGCTTCGATTGATGGTAGTGATATAGTGTATCACGGTTACTTTGATATTGGCGTTGCTGTATCAACCGAGAGAGGGTTGGTGGTTCCTATTTTGCGTGATGCGGATAAAATGAGTATGGCAGATATTGAACTTAAAATTGCAGACTATGCTAATAAAGCCCGCAGTGGCAAATTAACCATGGAAGAAATGCAAGGAGGCACCTTTACCATTACTAATGGTGGTGTGTTTGGATCATTGTTATCAACCCCAATATTAAATTCGCCACAAAGTGCCATTTTGGGCATGCATAAAATTGACCAACGTCCCATTGTTGAGCACGGTCAAATTGTGATTAGACCCATGATGTATCTTGCTATGTCATATGATCATCGCATTATTGATGGTAAGGATTCAGTGACCTTCTTAGTTGCCATTAAAGAAGCACTAGAAGATCCAGCGCGCTTGTTATTAGAGATCTGATCGAAACCATAACCGTTCAATGCAGGAAAAACACAATGAATTTACATGAATATCAAGCCAAGCAGTTGCTTGCAACCTATGGACTCCCCATTCCGCATGGAGAAGTTGCTTGGAATTTAGAAGAAGCACTTCAAATCGCGGGTAAAATGCCGCTAAAACGTTGGGTGGTAAAAGCTCAAGTGCATGCCGGTGGACGTGGTAAAGCGGGCGGTGTCAAACTGGTATCGACGAAAGATGAATTAACAAAGGCTGTTCAAGGAATGTTAGGGATACGTTTAGTCACGTATCAAACAACGGCAGAAGGTCAACCCGTACATCAAGTTTTAATTGAAGAACCTTGTGATATCCAAAAAGAGCTTTATTTAGGAGCCGTAATTGATCGTTCAAAACAACGCATTGTGTTTATGGCGTCTACGGAAGGTGGTGTTGAAATTGAAAAAGTAGCACATGAAACACCAGAAAAAATTCATACCATTACAGTAGATCCATTAGTTGGCGTACAGCCATATCAAGCACGTGAATTAAGTTTTGCGCTGGGTCTTGCTGGGGATCAAATTAAACAATTTACTAAGCTATTAATGGGTCTTGGTAAAATGTTTGAAAACTGTGATTTAAGTTTACTAGAAATTAATCCCTTGGTTATTACGAAACAAGGGAATTTACTTTGTTTAGATTGCAAAATTAACATTGATGATAATGCACTGTACCGTCAACCTGAGTTACGCAATAATCGAGATACCAGTCAAGAAGATGATAGAGAAAACCGTGCACGTGATTGGGAATTAAATTACATTGCACTGGATGGCAATATTGGTTGCATGGTGAATGGTGCAGGTCTTGCAATGGCAACCATGGATTTAGTGAAATTGCATGGCGGTAATCCAGCTAACTTTTTAGATGTGGGCGGTGGTGCAACAAAAGAGCGTGTCACTGAAGCTTTTAAAATCATTTTATCTGATCCGAATGTCAAAGCTATTTTAGTGAATATTTTTGGTGGAATTGTGCGCTGTGATTTAATTGCAGATGGGATTATCGGTGCGGTTGAAGAAGTGGGTACGCAATTGCCTGTTGTTGTTCGTCTTGAAGGGAATAATGCAGAATTGGGTGCAAAAAAATTAAATGCCAGCGGTCTTAATATTATCGCTGCAGATAATTTTACGGATGCAGCTAAGAAAGTCGTTAAAGTAGCGAGGGCATAACATGAGCATTCTAATTAATAAAAATACAAAAGTAATTTGCCAAGGATTTACTGGCAAACAAGGCACTTCACATTCTGAGCAAGCGATTGCCTATGGTACTAAAATGGTCGGTGGTGTAACACCAGAAAAAGGCGGTCAAACGCACTTAGATTTGCCTGTTTTTAATACGGTAAAAGAGGCCTACCAAGCGACCCAAGCGGATGCATCTGTGATTTATGTTCCGGCACCCTTTTGCAAAGATTCTATTATCGAAGCGGTGGATGCAGGCATTAAACTGATTATCTGTATCACGGAAGGCATTCCTGTATTGGATATGTTGCAGGTAAAAGCGTATATGGCGGCTCATCCACATTCTCGTTTAATTGGGCCAAATTGCCCAGGGGTGATTACGCCCGGCGAATGTAAAATTGGTATTATGCCTGGTCATATTCATCTGCCCGGTAAAGTAGGTATTGTGTCTCGATCGGGTACGCTCACCTATGAAGCCGTGAAACAAACCACTGAATTAGGTTTAGGTCAAAGTACCTGTGTGGGTATTGGTGGTGATCCCATCCCGGGCACGAACTTTATTGATGTATTAGCTCTATTTGAAAAAGATCCGCAAACGGAAATTATGGTGATGGTGGGTGAAATTGGCGGAACGGCAGAGGATGAAGCTGCCGAATATATTAAAAAGCATGTTTCTAAGCCTGTAGTATCGTATATTGCAGGTGTGACAGCACCTGAGGGCAAACGTATGGGTCATGCTGGCGCGATTATCGCAGGCGGAAAAGGTACAGCAGCCGAAAAGTTTGCTACGTTAGAAGCTGCCGGTGTTCGTACCGTGCGTTCGCCAGCTGACATTGGTAAAACCGTTGCTGATGTATTGCAGCATGTCATTAGTTAAGCTGTGTAGGGGCAGCTACCCGACTGTCATCTCT
>JAKBCU010000077.1 GCA_021807565.1 Pseudomonadota bacterium
GTGAACTATCAGTGATAGTTCACCGCCCGACACAATTTTAGCTAAAGGTTGCATGGGTTGACCTAAATTGGTTTTTATGTGAAATAGAATTTTTTCCAAACCAGAGGGCGATAATTTGGCTTGGTGTTCTTGATCAAACTGAATTTGAAAATCTCCATGAGGTAAAGCGAGTTCATGAATGGCGCTGGTTATTTCTTTCGCCAGTTGTTTACCTGCTTTCATTCGACTTAGGCTGAGTTGTTTAGCGCTTTCATTATAGTTTTTTTCAATAGCTTGCAGTTGACTGGCTAAGGCTGCCATATGTTCTTGGTTGTGTTCTAATTGGTTGAGCTCTGATCGAAGCTCGCATTGAAATGCATAGAGTGCTTCAGGAGATACTTTGTGTTTGCGAGCCAATTCAAATAATCGACTCAAACGTTGTTCTATCCAAGTCAAGCGTGCAGGGTCAAGCTCAGTCGATTCTAAATAACGCTGTAATTCTGTTTCGACATCCGTTAGTTGAATCAACATGGTTTTCAGTTGATCTGTCCATGTGGTCGCTTTAGGGTTAATTGATTGGATCGTTTCCAGTGAGTGCAAGGCCTGGGTTATGAGCGACCTCGCATTGTAAGCGTCATGTTGGCTTAAATGATCTAACGCAGCATTCATGTGTTCCAGCAAGTCTCCAGCATGTGCCAGTTGTTTATGTTCTAAATCGAGCGCTCTAAACTCATCTGGAGTCAGCTGTAATTCTTCCAGTTCACGCAATTGAAAGCTTAACAATTCGGAGCGAAATTGTTTTTCTTCAGAGAGTTTAGTGAGTGCAATGAATTGTTGTTGTAATGAATGCCATTCAGCAGAAAGCGCTTTCACTTGATCGACTAGCTGAGTGTGTTTTGCATAGCGATCGAGGATGTCGCGTTGTTTTTCGGAGGCTAATAAAGCGTGATGTTCAAATTGTCCATGGATATTCACCAAAAGCTCTCTGAGTTCACGTAGCGGCTGTAAGGTCGTTGGTATGCCATTAATAAAACTGCGGGAGCGTCCGTCTTTACTGATGATGCGACGAATAATACATTCATCAGCATCTTGTGCTAGATCATATTGTTTAAGCCATGCTTTTGCTTGCGCTAACAAACGGATATCAAAACAAAGCGTAATATCGGCTTTTTCTTGGCCGGAACGAATCAGATTCTCGGAGGCTCTACCGCCCAATCCCAATTCAATGGCATCAAGTAAAATCGATTTACCGGTCCCAGTTTCACCCGTAATGACCGTTGTCCCGGGTGAAATGGTTAGCGTGGCTTCCTCGATAGTGACCAACTGACTGATATAAACTTGGGTGAGCATGGTGTGACTCCGTGATTATTCAGAGTGTTTCAGTTTTTTACCCCAATGTAATTTGCTACGCAATGCTTTGTAATAATGGTAGTCAATAGGATGAATTAAATGAAGCCATTGTGATTTTTTACGAATTGAAATTTGACATCCCACTGGTGTATTGATATGTGCACGCCCATCGCAGCTTAGACGGGGTGAGGTTGTATTGTTTGGTGAGATCAGAATATTGATTTTTCGATTTCCTTCCACCACAATCGGTCGACTATTCAGTGAGTGGGAAAACATCGGCACGAGCACAATAGCATCTAATTGAGGGTGTAAAATAGGGCCTCCTCCCGAGAGGGCATACGCAGTAGAACCGGTGGGGGTGGCAATAATAATGCCATCTGAATTTTGACTACAAACAAAATGTTCATCAATATAGATTTCAAATTCTATCATATGGGGGATGGCATCAGGGATGACAGCCACTTCATTTAACGCATCGTCTTGGCCTAAAATATTGCCGTTTAATTCGATCGTGCTCGTCAATAAGAAGCGTTTTTCGAGAATATAATGGCCTTGTAATATCGCTTGGATTTTTTCGAGTTCATCAGGAAGGATATCGGTTAAAAATCCTAAGCTACCTCGGTTGACCCCTAAGACAGGCAATTCTTGATTCACCGCGGTATGCGCGGCATTTAATAAGCTACCGTCGCCACCTACGACAATTAATACATCACAGTGTGTGCCAAGTTGTTGGCGATTCACTACGGCAACATTCGATTTTTCAAGCGATTCGGCAGTTTCTTCTTCGACGAAGAAGGGTTGGTTTAAACTGTCTAGGTATGCGATCAGTGTATTAAGTGTTTCTTTTATAGCCGTATTTCTGACGCGGCCTATAATGCCGATGGTTTTAAATGGCTTCGCCACATTCTACCTCTCATAGTATTATCCATTTTTGTGTTATATTGCTAGGTTATATCATAGGCTAACTCATATGAATCCTATAGTCATTAATCAACGTGCGCAGCATGTATTGAAAATCTTGGTGGAGCGATATATCCAGGAGGGTTATCCTATTGGTTCAAAAACCATTGCAGACGAGTATTCTATTGGATTAAGTCCGGCTACGATTCGCCATATTCTGGCAGATCTGGAGGAGGGTGGTTATCTGACTTCGCCACATACCTCAGCGGGCCGTATGCCTACATTAAAAGGCTATCGTTTTTTTGTAAATAGCCTTTTAACGCGTAAACCGCTCGAGGGGGAAGAGATTGAGGCATTAAAAAATAAACTCGATCCTGACTTAAATCTGGTGGCATTAGTTCAATCTGCTTCCGCATTACTTTCGGATTTAACTCAACTGACAGGTATTGTGGCCTTACCTAAACGAAATCGAATCGAACTAAGGCAAGTTGAATTTTTACCTCTATCCTCAAATCGTGTATTGGTCATTCTGGTGTTAAATAATCGCGAAGTGCAAAATAGAATCATTTATACCGACCGATTTTATGGGCAAACTGAGCTGCAACAAGCTGCTAATTACTTAAATCAGCATTATGCTGGTAAAGAGTTAGTTGCGATTAAACAAGAATTGTTGGCTGCCATTTATCAGGATCATGATAATATGACGCAGTTATTGCAAACTGCAATAGATGTAGCAGATAAAGCCTTTGCGCCACCGCAAGAAGAGAAAGATTATGTAGTGACGGGTCAAGCCAACATACTGAGTTATTCCCGTGAAGCAGATTTAAAACAGTTAAGAGCCCTATTAGATGCCATCAATCAAAAACAAGAAATTGTAAACTTATTAAGTTATGCATTAGAAGCAGACGGAATACAGATTTTTATCGGTAAGGAATCAGGATATCAAGTATTTGATGATTGCAGTATTATTGCAACTTCTTATTCTGTCGGAGATCAGATGATCGGGAGTTTGGGTGTCATAGGACCGACACGTATGCCTTATGATCGCGTTATTTCTGCTGTTGATGTGACAGCAAAATTATTATCTGCTGCCTTGAATCAAGATTGCGAATCCCCATATAGAGTAAAATAAACAGTATTCAATTAAAAAAATAACCCATGCGGAGGTCATTGTGCCGAGACACGACACTAAATCAGGGAGTACGGCGTCATTAAACCAAAAATTGGCGACGGAAGTGCAAGAGGATTCATCCGAGATCCATCTGGATGATACGCACTTGTTAGAACATCCTTCTTATCAAGAAATGCAAAAAAAACTGGATGAAGCAGAAGAAAAAGCAGAGCGTTTGTTACGTTCTCAAGCTGATATGCAAAATGCTCAACGACGATTTGAACGGGATCTTGAAAATGCCCATAAATATGGCATAGAGCGTTTTGTATTAGAGCTTTTACCGATGGTAGATGGTTTGGAAAGAGCGATTGAGGCGCACTCTGATGAAGCCTCTAACACCGGCAGTTTATTAGATGGTGTCAACATGACGCTTAAAATGTGCCATGCTTCATTTGAAAAATTTGGTATTCAGCAAGTCGATCCAGACGGGCAACCTTTTAATCCAGAGTTACATCAAGCCGTTTCTACTTTAACCGATGCTAAGGTTAAGCCGGGAACAGTATTGTCTGTATTGCAAAAAGGTTATTTATTGAACAATCGGTTGGTAAGACCCGCTTTAGTGGTTGTTTCAAAAACAGATTGAAAATTAAAAAACAGCCCTCATATTATAGTTAAGATAACTCTTTTGCGGAGAAAAATATGGCAACAATCAGTAAAGTAATTGGTATTGACTTAGGAACGACAAACTCATGCGTCGCTGTGATGGAAGGCGGCAAGGTGCGCGTGATTGAAAATGCAGAGGGTGACAGAACGACTCCCTCTATTGTCGCTTATTTAGATAATAATGAGGTGTTGGTTGGACAACCGGCCAAGCGCCAAGCTGTCACTAATCCCAATAATACATTTTATGCTGTCAAACGGTTGATTGGGCGTCGTTATGATGAGCCCGAAGTGCAAAAAGATCAGGCTATCGTACCTTATAAAATTATTCGTGCAGATAATGGCGATGCTTGGGTTGAAGCGCTGGGCAGCAAAAAAATGCCGCCTCAGCAGGTGTCTGCTCAAGTATTGATGAAAATGAAGAAAACAGCAGAAGATTATTTGGGTCATCCGATCACGGAAGCGGTTATCACCGTTCCGGCTTATTTTAATGATTCACAACGACAAGCCACTAAGGATGCCGGTCGTATTGCAGGTCTTGAAGTGAAACGTATCATTAATGAGCCTACTGCGGCCGCGCTGGCTTTTGGTATGGATAAAAAACCAGGTGACAGAAAGGTAGCTGTCTATGATCTGGGTGGTGGTACCTTTGATATTTCTGTTATCGAGATTGCTGCTGTCGATGGGGAACACCAATTTGAAGTGTTATCAACCAATGGTGATACTTTCTTAGGCGGTGAAGATTTTGATTTACGTTTAATTAATTATTTAGTGGATGAATTTAAAAAATCGTCAGGTATTAATTTACGTAATGACCCGCTTGCGTTACAACGTTTGAAAGAAGCTGCTGAAAAGGCAAAAATTGAATTATCTTCCGCTCAGCAAACGGAAGTCAATTTGCCTTATATTACGGCGGATTCATCGGGTCCTAAGCATTTAAATATCAAAGTGACCCGTGCAAAATTAGAATCGTTAGTAGAAGACCTCATTCAACGTACCGTTGAGCCTTGCAAAATTGCGCTTAAAGATGCGGGTATTAGCGTGGGTGATATTGAAGATGTGATTTTGGTGGGGGGCCAAACGCGTATGCCTTTGGTGCAAGAAACCGTCAAAAAATTCTTTCACAGAGAGCCTCGGCGCGATGTCAATCCAGATGAAGCAGTTGCTGTTGGAGCCGCAATTCAAGGGGCTGTTTTATCTGGCGATGTGAAAGACGTGTTATTGCTCGATGTAACGCCTCTTTCATTAGGGATTGAGACATTGGGCGGCGTGATGACGAAATTAATTGAAAAAAACACGACTATCCCAACCAAAGCGAATCAAGTGTTCTCGACGGCGGCTGATAATCAAACGGCTGTTACCGTGCATGTGTTACAAGGTGAGCGAGAGATTGCCTCAGCTAATAAATCGTTGGGCCGATTTGATTTAACAGATATTCCACCAGCACCACGCGGTATGCCGCAAGTGGAAGTGACATTTGATATTGATGCGAATGGTATTTTGCATGTTTCTGCAAAAGATAAAGCGACAGGTAAAGCGCAATCGATTGTCATTAAGGCATCGAGTGGCTTGACCGAAGAAGAAATTAAGAAAATGGTGAAGGACGCTGAAGCCAATGCAGCTGAAGATAAAAAGTTTCATGAATTAGTGACGGTGCGCAATCAAGGAGACAATATGGTGCACACGGTCACTAAAACACTGAGTGAAGCAGGTGATAAAATACCGGCAGATGAACGCCAATTCATCGAGCAAGCCATCGAAGCTTTAAAAGAGGCCCTAAAAGGCAACGATAAAGAATCGATTGAAGCAAAAACCAAAGCATTAACGGATGCTTCCGCTAAAATGTCAGAGCGCTTGTATGCGAGTCAGCAAGCAGGTGCCACACCGAATGCTGATCAGCAATCAGGTGCTGAAGGTAGTGCGGGTGGTAAGGCTGATTCAGTCGTGGATGCTGAGTTTGAAGAAGTCAAAGACAGCAAGAAGTAATCCAATAGGGAACGACTCACTCTCCTTTTCTTCCTCGATTCTTTGGGGGGGGGGGGGAGGAGAGTGTTTTTAACTGATGATTAAAAATTTAAATTTATTTGTGTGCGATGATTGAAATGACAAAGCGTGATTATTATGAAGTATTAGGCGTTGCACGTGATGCGAGTGATG
>JAKBCU010000078.1 GCA_021807565.1 Pseudomonadota bacterium
CATCCATAACGGTTCCTGGTTTTCTAGTCAAAAACCGCGCTATTACAGCACGTTGGAACCGTTATCTCAATATTTCAATGAGTTATAATTCGCTTAGGCAATACTGACGTTAGTGAGGATAGTAGTCAAAATCCGAATCCTACCGGTTATGATTTGAAGAATGAATATGGCGCATCTATTGCTAACATTGTTTGCTCTATCCAATTTTTTGCTTCCCTCATGACTTCTTCCGCCTTGCGGCCTTGTGTTTCAATAATAGGGCCAATCACAACCTGAATCGTGCCTGGTCTTTTAATAAAATGTCTTTTTCGCCAAAACCGGCCGGCATTGTGTGCAATGGGAATCACGGGACAACCTGCAGCAACGGCCAACCTTGCGCCTCCCAAGCGATAATTCCCTACTTTGCCAGGTGGGATACGCGTCCCTTCAGGAAAAACTAAAATCCAACGACCCTCAGCTAAACGTTTTTTTCCCTCTTTAATGATTTGTTCCATCGCAGAGGCTTTATCGCTACGATTAATCGCAATCGGCCTAGTTGTTGCAAGCCCCCAGCCAAAAAAAGGTACCCAAAGTAATTCGCGCTTTAAAATAATGGCCGGTTGATTAAATAGCCCTGGCAATAAAAAGGTTTCCCAGGTTGACTGATGTTTACAAAGAATGACACCGCTTCGATCTTTTGGAATATTTTCTAGACCGACTATTTGATAGTCCACATGACAAATCCATTTAAGCATTCTTAACGCGAATCGCGTATAACTCACAGCGGCACCATAAGAATATTTTATCGGGGCAAAGGCAAAAGCAAGACAAACGAACGCATAGAAAAACACGGCAATAATACTACTCATGGAAAAAAGCAACGAGCGAATAAATAAATTGACTCTCTTTAAAAAAGAGGTTGTATGCATGATCTCTCCTATGTGCTACGCAAGATATGGTCAACTGCTTGGGACAAATCGGGAAAAATGACTATCTCTTTTAACTGTGGGTTATCGTTTAATGTCTTTTGACCCTTACCTGTTAAAACTAAAATAGGTTGACACCCAACAAGACGTGCGACTTCGACATCCGTCAATGAATCACCAATAAAAAAAATATCTGCCAGATTGACTTGGTATTTTTTCTTAATTTCATAAAAAAAGTAGGGCTTAGGTTTTCGGCAAATGCAATTTTCATCGGGACGATGAGGACAGAAAAAAATATCATCCACATGCCCGCCCACTTCGGCTAACGCATTCTTTAATTTTTTATGAATACGACTGAGGGTGTCTAAATCATAATAACCACGACCCACCCCCGATTGGTTTGTCACAATAACCACTTGATATCCAGATTGATTTAATCTGGTGATGGCTTGCAAACTACCTGGAATGGCTTGCCACTCAGCGGGTGTCTTGATGTACTCGGTAGATTCATAATTTATCACGCCATCGCGATCGAGAATAATCAATTTTTTCATTGTAATAACGCTATATCTGCAACATGTAAAAATAATTCACGTAATTTTTTCAATAGCAAGATCCTGTTTTCTCGTGTTGCCTTATCGTCTGCCATCACTAAGATTGTTTCAAAAAAATGATCGACAGGAACACTTAATTCTGCCAGTTCAGTCAAGATAGATGCATAATTTCCCGATTTTGAAAGGCTAATCACTTGATCCTGTTTTTTGGCAACCGTATCCGCTAAGATTTTTTCGACTTCTTCTTCAAATAAATTTTCATCAATTTTGTCTGCGTCCATTTGATCGGCGTATTTAAGCAAAATATGGCTCACTCTTTTATTGGTGATGCTAAGTGATTCCGCTTCGGATAATGTCTTAAACTGCTGTACCGCTAAGATTCGTCTATGGATATCATAAGGTCTCGTTAAAGCAAGTGCCGCTACAGCCGCGTAAACATCAGAAGCAATTGCTTGATCTTGATACCAATATTTTAAACGTTCCAATATAAAATATAACACTTCCGATGTGGTATTTTGATTGGATAATGCAGTTTGGTATGCATTGACAGCCAGCTGAATCAATTCTTTCAAATCAAGATCCCATTTTTTCTCTATCAAAATACGCAAAACGCCTAACGAGGCCCGACGCAATGCAAATGGATCTTTATCAGCAGTAGGTGCTTTTTGAATTCCAAACACCCCCGCTAGCGTATCCAATCTATCAGCCAATGCTAATACACAACCTAATGCACTCTCAGGGATCGTATCACCTGAAAATCTTGGTTTATAGTGCTCATTAAGCGCGTGCGCCACCGCTGGCAATTCACCGTCATGCGTTGCATAATAATACCCCATTACTCCTTGCAAATTGGGAAACTCCCCAACCATTTCGGTTACTAAATCTGCTTTAGACAATAATCCTGCACGTTGAGCAGCGTGATGATCTACCCCTACTTTTTTTGCAATCATGCCTGCAAGTGAAGAGACGCGGATGATTTTGTCATAAAGTGTTCCGAGCTTGGCTTGAAAAACAACTTGCTTTAATGTTTCAACTCGATCTATCAAGGGCCGTTTCTTGTCTGTCTCAAAGAAAAATGTTGCATCTGACAATCGTGCCCGTAATACACGTTGATTACCCTCGATGACATGTTGCGGATCTTTGCTTTCAATATTACTCATCGTAATAAAATGAGGTAATAGTTTCCCGTTTGAGTCTACAACAGGGAAATAGCGTTGATGGTCTTGCATCGCAGAAATAAGTACTTCTTGCGGTACAGATAAAAAAGATTTATCAAAATTCCCCAAAAGAGCCACTGGCCACTCGACCAAACCGGTCACTTCTTGTAATAGGTTTTCATCGATTAATACATGAGTATTGGCCCGCCCTGCCACTAACGCTTCTGCTTTATGCTTAATTAAATGGCGGCGTTTTTCAAAATCCGCTATCACAAAGTGAGCCTCGAGTCGTTTAGTATAATGAGCCGGCGAAGGAATCGAAATCCAGCCTTTACTGTGAAACCGATGCCCTTTCGTTAATCGATTACTGAGACAATTTAATAAAGTGGTTTCTATTACCTCTTTTCCGTATAGCATGATGACAGAATAAATAGGACGCACAAACTCAATTGAACTCACACCCCAACGCATGCGTTTGGGTACGGGTAATTCTTGTAGTGAAAGCTGCACGATCTCCGGTAACAGGCTAGTGACTGATTTGCCAGCAACAATGTGTTTATAGCCTACCCAAGCATCGTGATGATGCGTGATGGTCGTTAATTGTGCTGGTGAGACACCGCATGACCGCGCAAAACCTACGCAAGCCGGTGTCGGTTTACCTTCTGCATCCCATGCGGCGGATAAAGCAGGCCCTTTTCGTTCCACCTCCGCATCATCTTGTTGTGCTGCGAGTTGTTTGATAAGAACCGCTAAACGACGTGGTGTTGCAAATAACTGTGCGTCCGCAAACGATAGATTTAATTTGGTGAGCCGACTCGTCACTCCTAATAGGAAGCTATTGGCTAAGCGATAAAGCGCTTTAGGAGGCAATTCCGCCGTATGAATTTCTACGAGAAAATCAGCTTTTTTCATTGAGTTTGATCCTGCAATAAAGGAAAGCCCAATGCTTCCCGTGTCTTGAAATAGGCTTCGGCAACTGCTTTTGCTAAACGCCTTATTTTTAAAATATAGTGTTGACGTTCTGTGACAGAAATAGCACGTCTTGCGTCCAACAAATTAAAGGTATGTGACGCTTTGACTGCCATTTCATACGCAGGCAATGGCAATCCGGCTTCAATTAAACGCAAGCTTTCTTGTTCATAGACAGTGAAAAAATGGAATAGTTCGCCGACATTCGCTAATTCAAAATTATACGTGGACATCTCGACTTCATTTTGATGAAACACATCGCCATAAGTCACCATCCCGCTGGGTGTTTTGCACCAAACTAAATCATAGATATTGTCAATTTGCTGTAACGACATAGCAAGACGCTCTAAGCCATAGGTCATCTCGCCGGTGACAGGGAAACACTCAAGACCGCCAACCTGCTGAAAATAAGTAAATTGAGTCACTTCGAGTCCATTCTGCCAGACTTCCCAGCCTAGTCCCCAGGCTCCTAATGTGGGCGCTTCCCAGTCATCTTCAACAAAACGGATATCATCTATTAACGGATTCATTCCAATCGCTCGCAATGAATCTAAATACAGTTCTTGAATAGCATCAGGTGAAGGTTTTAGCACCACTTGAAATTGATAATAATGTTGGACTCGGTTGGGATTATTGCCATAGCGTCCATCCGTTGGACGACGACTGGGTTGAACATAGGCAGCACGCCATGGCTCAGGCCCAATGGCGCGCAAAAAAGTCGCTGGATGAAAGGTCCCCGCGCCGACTTCTAAATCAAATGGTTGCACAATGACGCAACCTTGTTGCGCCCAGAATGCTTGCAATGCAGCAATCATGCCTTGAAACGTATTCACATCATACATTGTTTTTTTCATAGCTGCTCACGATCAATTTGAATACAGGATTATAACATTCCGCACGCATCCGCATAGCCCAGAAATAGTATTTTTATCATTATTAAGAGTCTCTTAAGCATGATCAGGTATTTTATTTTTATTGTAAAAGTAGAATGGAGAATGGAATTCGTGCAATCCGATAGACCTGCTGACTCGCTTCTTACTTCTGAAATTAAGACATCCAATATTCCGTTACCTGCCATCCAAGGCATCGTTCCAAAAAACCGCCCATTTTTCCCTGGTCGCATGCTAAGTAATCTCACTACTTTTTTGATTGCTGCTAAAATGGTTGAGCATTTTACGGATATTGAGCTGGAAACTCCTTTTCGAAAAGAGCTGTATTCCTATCTTCAACACCATTTTACCCAAATCGACAAAAACTTATTTAACAATTTTATAAAGACGGTGGCCTGTGGCATTCTACCCTTTCAGCAGAACAAAATCATAGAACCCTTGTTTTTGGGAGTGAATTTACATGATCCAAAAATACGGAAAGAAATGAATACTCACTTTCTATGCGCCATCATAACACTTAATCAAACCATCTTATTTAATGTGGTATGCCAATGTTGCTTTGATTTCTTTAAAAAACACATAGTAGAGGCCGCTCACGACATCCCAGTATCACTCTCTGAGCATGATATCACGTTACTAACATTAAAGAGGTTAACTGATTGCTTCAAAGAATCAGCACAAGCCTATCTCAATGACAGTAAACAACTTCTTGACAAACAATACCCGAGCATCATAGATCAGCTGCAAATCAATTCCTTTAATGCTCAACCATTGATGCAAATAAATGTATGTGATTTTTTTGATATTTCGTTCGTTAATCCAGCTCATTCAGACGATCTTTACAAGATACCACCGAAGCTCATGAAAAGTCAGCATGAAACGCCCTACTACGCAGTCACAGCCACGGCCCCCAAAACAGAGGAAGAGGCCTGTGCTTTAATTCAAAATCAGGTGTTCAATGAAAAAAATCACATTTCTGACTTTATCATTATTGCGAATCAGCTGACCAGGAATTCTTATTTGTCTCAACAAAATGATTCGTATAATTATTTTTGGAAACGCTCTAGTCATAGCATTAGTCTTCCCCAATACCACATTCATCTAAAAAATATTACTTACAGAAACTTTGTTTGCACCAAGCAGAATATCCATCTACATCAGGATTTACTCAATTTTCTGAATCAATTAATTTATACCCCCTCTGATCAAATAGCTCCTGAAATTAACCGATATATAAAAATTTCGTTAGATGTGATAGACAAGCAGACTCATCAGACAAACCCATTAACCATCCATTTTTTAAAAGCTCCGTTAATAGGAGCGCCCCTTCTAATCCAAAACAACGAGGACTACAATCAGATATATCAATTGTATTTACTATCTCGAACTAAAAATATATTGATTCAATCCGGATCTTGCTTAGGTCGTTCAAGCACGCTCGCCTTTGCTTTTAAATTAGCAACACTTTGGCCAGATATTTTTATTGAACATAACGAGGTAGAAACGCTGGCGAATCAATTAAAGTTGCTCTTTGCCATTAGAGCAACAAAACCCGGTTATATATTAACTCAAGCGCAATTTGAAATGGCTGTCTCTCTGGCTAAAAAGCTTTATGCCTCTTATAAACTAGACTTCGCAACCACATTGCAATTTTTAAAGGATTCACCCTCCGATG